>DAIMFY010000081.1:0-8267 GCA_036724295.1 Gemmatimonadales bacterium
TGACACCGAGCTTGAGGTCCGCGCCGGCGGCGCCGAAGTAGTCGCTTCCGGAATGGAAGGGGTCGCCAGCGGCCGTGGGTGCGTATTGTGCGCGCGCCGTCACGTAGGGCGTGATCTCCATGCGGCGCGACGCTGGCAGGCCGCTCATGCCGTGGAGCGTGGCGTAGCGCGCCGGGGTATTGTTTTCCGACTTCGGGATCAGGACCAGCACATCCGATTCCTGCTTCCGCTGGATGAAGCGGGTGACCTGGATGCCCCAGATGTCCGACGACCGGTCATAGCGCAGCTGGGATAGAGGAATGCGGATCTCCGCCGTCCAGCCCAGCGAATCGCGACTGGTGATGACGTCCCACACCGGATCCCAGGAGCTGTCCTCGTAGCCATCGGCGCCCGCCGAGGCGTCACCCTTGTTGCCGGCGGGATAGACATCGAAGACGAAGGCAGTCAGCTTGTCATGCCGGGAATCGAGCCGGATGGTGAGCCGGTCGCTGGCCGGCTGGTCGTCGCGCCGGGCGAGACGGCTCACGATCCGGGACGCGTCATCATCGAACATGCGGGCACCGATGTAGAGCGCGCCATTCCCCACGAGGGCCCGGATCTCGGTACGTTCGGTGGCGGGCTTGCCCTCGTCGGGATCGCGCTGGAGGTCGAGGGTCATGGGTGTGGCCGAGGCCCACCCAGCGTCATCCAGCGTGCCATCGAGCTGGATGGCCTGGCTGAGCGGCGCGGCACGGAACTCGGGAACTCCTTCCGCCGGGCGGGATGTGGCTTCGCGGGAGGCCACGCTGGTTTGCGCCAGCATCACTGCAGGGCAGGCGCATGACAACAGCAGCACACGAAAGCACGAAAGCACGAAAGGGGGTATGGAGTTCTCCCTTTCGTCACGCCGGTGAAAACCGGCGTCCAGAGGGCGATCACCGTCTTGATAAGTGGTGGACCGCAGCTCCTGGGAGCCACGGGCTTCCCAGCACCCAGCCGAAATCGCGCGACTGGATTCCTGCTTTCGCAAGAATGACGAGCTGGCGAAGTTCCGATTTCGACCCGCGACCGTTTCGTGCTTTGGTGTTTTCGTGTGAGCCATGCGTGCTGACCTTGGAATGGAGTCCCGTTGGAAACGTCCCGGTATGCACCCTCTGACGTCGCCCGGCGTGAAAAGGTTGCGTGACCCATGAGCCTGCCTCCCCGGCCGCCATCGCTGCCTGATGGGTTTCGGACCCGCTACGCGCCGAGTCCCACGGGGCATCTCCACCTGGGGCACGTGCGGAATGCGGTCTGGACCTGGGACGTTTCACGGGCGTGGAACGGGCGGGTGGTCCTCCGGATCGAGGATCACGACACCACCCGGTGCCGTGAAGAGTATGTGGATGCCCTGCGGGAAGATCTCGACTGGCTGGGGTTCGTGCCGGATGAGGTTGCGCCGCGCCAGAGCGAGCGCCATGCGCGCTATGAGGAAGTGCTGGCCGAGCTGCGCGATCGCGGACTGGCGTATGTCTGTGCCTGCTCCCGGAAAGACATCGCCGAGGTCGCGGGCGATGCCTTCAATGAGGAAACGCCATACCCTGGCACCTGTCGCGAACTCGGTCTCGAGCCGGGGCTGGGAAGAGGATGGCGGGTGATCATGGAACCGGGGACTGAGACATTCACCGACTTGCTGCTTGGTGACATGGTGCAGGAGCCGTCAGCGCAGTGTGGCGACCTGCTGGTGCGCGACCGCCTGGGAAACTGGACCTATCAGTTTGCCGTGACGGTGGACGACATGGACCAGGGAATCGATCTGGTGATCCGTGGAGAGGACCTGCTCAGCAGCACCGGCCGCCAGCTGCGGCTGGCGCGGATGCTGGGACGAACGGCGATGCCGCTGCTTCTTCATCACCCACTGATCAGGAAGCCGAGCGGCGAGAAGCTCAGTAAGGCGAGTGGGGACACGGGTGTGCGGGAGATGCGGGCGGCGGGGATGAGGGCGGGGGAGGTCCTTCAATTCGCGGAACCGTCGTAGGGGCGACGCATGCGTCGCCCCTACCTGGGCGCGGGCACCCCGATCGGCTGCACGACCACGGCCCGTTCACTGGTCATGCGAAGCCGGATCTCGTATACCCCGCCATCGGGCTGGTATATGCCAAATATTTGTTCATTGTTGGCGGTCGCATCGGACCAGGGGCCGGCGTTCGTGACCTGGGTGTTGTCGATGCCCTGGTCATACCAGTACGGGCTGTCGCCCCGCATGTAAATCATTCCGTCGGCGCCGATCGCGAGAAATGGAGCCGTCGTCGCCCAGACTGCCGCGTTGGGCGAGAGTCCGACATCGACGACCGTGAACCCGGTGGCTGCACTTCCGATCTTGAAGGGATCGCCGAAGCAGACCGCGGCGCCAGGATCATCGGCCCGTAGTCCACATGCGTTCCAGACATTCACCGAAGCAGTGAGCAATGGCGGCGCGAGCTCAACCGGCATGGGCAGCAGCACTGGTTCGTGGGACATGAATACGTCTTCCGGATCGCGCCCCCAGCATCGCACGAGATGGTCGTCCGGCACACCACACGTGTACCACCCGATTGTCGAGAGGGAGATCCAGTGGTAGCCGCCCGCCACGCGCACTGGGGCGGTGCTCACTTGTTCATCGGACCCGTCGCCAAGCACTCCCTTGCCCCAGCAGTAGGCATCGCCGATCGTCGTGATTCCACATGCCGCCCCGGCGTCGAAGCCGAGGGACACAGACTCGAATCGCAGACCGCCGCCGGCGGGTACGGGCATCGCGCTGCTTGTTTGCGTTCCATCACCGAAGACGCCGTTGTGATTCCAGCCCCAGCACCACAGCTCGCTCGCCAGGTCAATGCCACAGCTTGTCCCGAACCCGCCCTCAAGGGACGCGAACTGGTGTTGGCCCAACACCGGCACCGGAACGGCTGATCGATCCGCGACTTCCGTGGAGCCGAGCTCGCCCGAGTCGTTCTCACCCCAGCACCACGCCCGTCCATCCTTGTCAAGCGCACACATGTGATCGCCGGGCTGGCCATGCATCAGCTGTGCAGCATGCAGCACCGGCAGCGGCTGCACGGGGATGTCGAGCGACTCCTGGTAGAGTGCCACCGAGGCCCTGAGGTGCTGGGTGTCCGAACCGATCCCCAGCCGCCAGGTCGTGCGGGCCTTGCCGAAGCGATCGGTGAGACCGCTATCGGGTGTTGCCGTGGCATGGGGTGCGTCGGTCGACCACGTGACGGCAACACCACTCTGCGGCTCACCCTGGTCGTCCATGACGGCAATTGTTATCCGGTACGGGAGGGTGTCGCCCGGAAGCGCGGCAGGGGCAGAATCCCCAACCAGCGCAATATGCGTGGCGACGGGCGGAATAGTGCTGTCGGAACACGCAGCCAGCACCAGGACGAGCGCTGTCAGGGGTAGTGTTCGCATGGACCCTTCGTGGAATCGATCGCAGAGTTGTGCCTGAATGGGACGAGCGGCGTGTCGCCAGTTGCACAGACGCGCCCCGCGACCCGCGTCCCTCGTCTCGCGTCCCGCCTCCACCCCTGCTACCTTAGCTCCTTCCCCTTGACCCAGCTCTGGAGCCATCCGGATGCCGACCGAACCGACCCCGCGCCGGCGCGTGCCGCTGCACACCAAGATCCTCCTCGGCCTTGTCCTCGGCGCCGCCGCCGGCATCGCGGCCAACATCTTCCTCCACGACTGGGCTGGCCTCCCCTGGATCGTGGATAATATCGCGAACCCGGTGGGCCAGGTCTTCCTGCGGCTGCTGTTCATGATCGTCCTGCCGCTGGTCTTCTGCTCCATCGCCCTGGGCGTCGCGTCGCTGGGCGACATCAGCCGGGTGGGCCGGGTGGGCGGCAAGACCATCCTGATCTTTCTGTTCACGACCGCGTTCGCGGTGACCATCGGGTTGACGCTGGTGAACACGGTGAAGCCCGGCAGGTCGCTTCCGGCTGAGACGCGGGAGGCACTCCTGGAGCGCTATGCCGGTGACGCCGCCCAGAAGGCCGCGCTTGCCGAGCAGAGCAAGTTCGGCGTCAACACGTTCGTCAACATCATACCGAGCAATCCCGTGGCGGCGGCGGCCAACGGCGACTATCTGGCGATCATCTTCTTCGCGCTGGTCTTCGGCATGGCGCTCACCATGCTGCCGGCGGAGAAGAGCAAGCCGGTCATCGACGTACTGCAAGGGGTCGGTGACGCAGTCATGCACATGATCCACTTCGCCATGAAAACGGCACCGGTGGGCGTGTTCGGCCTCATCTTCAGCGTGACGGCGCTGTTCGGTCTCGACGTGCTGAAGGCACTGATGCTCTTCGTCGTGATGGTGCTGATCGGACTGGCGTTTCATCAGTTCGTGGTGCTGCCGCTGCTGGCCAAGCTGATAGTCGGGATCAACCCCTTTCTGTTCATCCGGCGGGTGCGCGGGCTCATGGTCACCGCCTTCTCCACGTCGAGCTCTAATGCCACGCTGCCCACGACCATCGAGACTGCCGAGCGGAATTTCGGGGTACCGAAGGAGATCGCGGGGTTCGTCCTTCCGCTGGGCGCCACCATGAACATGAACGGCACCGCGCTCTTCGAGGGGATGACGGTGCTGTTCCTGGCCCAGGTCTTCGGGCTCTCGCTCACGCTGGGGCAGCAGCTGATCGTGGTCGCGATGTCGGTCATCACCGCCATCGGCACCGCCGGTGTGCCCGGTGGCTCCATTCCGCTGATGGTGCTGGTGCTACAGGTGGTGGGTGTGCCGCCCGAAGGGATCGCAATCATCATCGGCGTGGACCGCATTCTCGACATGAGCCGCACGGTGCCCAATGTCACCGCCGACGTGCTCACCTCACTGATCGTGACCAGGAGCGAAAAGCTGCCGCTGGTGATTCCGCCGGAGGCGGCGTTGCAATTAGAGGAGGCGTGAGGCTTGGGGCATGGGGCGTGGGGCCTGCAACCTCCCACGCCCCATGACTTACGACTTATGACTTACGACCTGCATCTTAGATTCCAACCCATCAAGGAGCTTCGTGTAGCTGGCGCTGAACTTCTCGACGCCTTCCTCCTCGAGCTCCTTCGTCACCTGGCCGAGGTCAATGCCTGACTCGGCCAGCTTGCCAAGAATCCCGTCTGCCTCGCGGATGCCGGCATGGACTCGGTCCTTCGGCTCGCCGTGGTTCTTGTATGCCTCGAAGGTATCGGGCGGCATGGTGTTGACCGTATAGGGCGCGACAAGCGCCTCGACGTAATAGATGTCGGGAAATGCCGGGTCTTTGGTGGAGGTCGAAGCCCAGAGCGGCCGCTGCAGGTTGCCGCCCTCGGCAGCGAGCAGGCGCCAGCGCTCCGTGGCCATCGTCTCCTCGAACAGTTGGTAGGCCTTGCATGCGTTGGCGATGGCGGTCTTGCCGCGGATCTTTTTCGGGTCGCCCTTGGCGTCCAGCAGCTTGTCCACCTTGGTGTCCACCCGGCTCACGAAGAAGCTGGCCACCGAGTGGATGTGGCTGATCGGCTCGCCCTTCTTCACTCGCGTTTCCAGCCCGCGGAAATACGCCTCGATCACGTCCTTGTAGCGATCAACCGAGAAGAGCAGGGTGATGTTGACGTTGACGCCGGCGGCCGTGGCCTGCTCGATGGGACCGAGCCCTGCTTCGGTGCCCGGGATCTTCACGAACACGTTGGGCCGGTTGACTGCCTGATGCAGCCGTAGCGCTTCCTTGAGCGTCCCTTCGGAGTCGTAGGCCAGCGAGGGCCCCACCTCGATCGAAACGGTGCCGTCGCCATTGGCCAGTTCATCGAAAGTCGGGCGGAAGATATCGCACGCGCCCTGGATGTCCTCGATGGAGAGTGCGTCGAAGATGGCTGCGGCATCCCGTCCCTCTTCGGTGAGCGCGCGGATGTCTTCGTCGTAGAGCTCGCTGCCCGAGACTGCCTTCTCGAAGATGGTCGGGTTCGAGGTCATTCCCCGCAGGCCCTCGTCCCTGATGAGGCGGGCAAGCTCGCCCTCGGTCACGAGGTCGCGGGTGATGTAGTCGTACCAGGGACTCTGGCCCAGCTCGCCGAGCTGGATGAGCGGATTGGTCATGAGGAGCTCCTTCCTGCGAGGCGGCGCACCGCGTCCACCACGTGCTGGGCGGTGAAGCCGAATTCTTCCATCACTTTTGGTCCCGGTGCCGAGGCGCCGAAGTGATCGATGCCGATGGCGATGCCGTCGTCGGTGATCCAGCGCTCCCAGCCCTGGGTGGCGGCGGCCTCGATCGAGACACGCTTCCGCACGTCGGGCGGCAGGACGCTGTCTCGGTAGCCCTGATCCTGCTGGGCAAACAGCTCCCATGACGGCATGCTCACCACTCGGGTCTTGATTCCGTCCTTGCCGAGTGTCTCCGCCGCGGCAAGCGCCAGGTGCACTTCGCTCCCGGTGCCGATCACGATGGCGTCCGGCTTCCCGTCCGTGTCCTTGAGGATATAGGCACCGCGGCGCGCGCCCTCGGATGGCGCCAGCGCGGTGCGATCGAGGATCGGCAGCTTCTGCCGCGTGAGCGCCATGATGGTCGGGCCGTCGGTGCGGGTGAGCGCGGAGTGCCACGCCTCGCGCGTCTCACTCGCGTCGGCGGGGCGAATGACGTTGAGATGGGGAATGGCCCGCAGCATGGCGAGCTGCTCGATCGGCTGGTGTGTGGGCCCGTCTTCCCCGAGGCCGATGGAATCATGGGTGCCGATGAAGATCACCGGCACGCCCATGAGTGCCGCGAGCCGCACCGACGGCTTCATGTAGTCGGAGAAGATCAGAAACGTGCTGCCAAAGGGCCGGATGCCGCCGTGCGCTGCCATGCCGTTGAGCGACGCAGCCATGCCGTGCTCACGGATCCCGAAGTGAAAAAGCCGACCCGTCTCCACCGGCCCGAAGGTGCCAAGATTGTCGACGTTGAGTCCGGTGCTCTCGACCAGGTCGGCGGAGCCGCCGGCAAGCTCGGGAACGGCGTCGGCCAGCGCGTGCAGAACCTTCTGCGACGCCTGCCGGGTGGCAAGCGGGCCATCCTTGGGCGTGAAGGTGGGCAGCGCCGTGTCCCAGCCATCCGGTAGTGTGCCCGAGAGCACCCGCTTCAACTCGGCGGCATCTTCCGGATGCTCGGCAGCATACTTCCCGAGCAGCGCGTTCCACTCGGCCTCGAGCTTCTCGCCGCGCGGAATGGCCTCGCGCCAGTGCGCCAGCGCATCATCGGGAACGAAGAATTTCTCGTGCGGCCAGTCGAGGATCTCCTTGGTGCGCTTGACCTCTTCCGCACCGAGCGGCGATCCATGCGCCTCGGCGGTGTCGCGCTTGGTCGGCGCGGGATCGCCAATGTGGGTGCGCAGCACGATGAGTGACGGCCGGGTCTCTTCGCGGCGCGCTGCTTCGAGCGCCATGTGGATCGCATCCAGGTCGTTGCCGTCGTCCACGTGCTGGACGTGCCAGCCGTAAGCCTCGAAGCGCTTGCCCACATCCTCGCTGAAGGCGAGCGAGGTGCTGCCGTCGATGGTGATGTGGTTGTTATCGTAGATGAAATTGAGCTTGCCGAGGCGGAGATGGCCGGCGAGACTCGCGGCCTCGCTGGAGACGCCTTCCATCAGGTCGCCGTCGCTGCAGAAGCCCCACACTCTGTGGTTCACGATCTCGAAGCCGGGGCGGTTGAAGCGATGCGACAGGAGCCGTTCCGCGATGGCCATGCCGACGGCGTTGCCGAAGCCCTGGCCGAGCGGACCAGTGGTGGTCTCGACGCCGACGGTGTGTCCCCGCTCGGGATGACCGGGCGTCCTCGAATGCCACTGGCGGAACGCCTTGATGTCGTCGAGCGAGAGATCGTAGCCGGTGAGGTAGAGCAGCGAATACAGCAGCATCGAGGCGTGGCCGCAGGAGAGCACGAAGCGGTCGCGGTTGGGCCACTCGGGATTCTTCGGGTTGAAGCGGTGAAACCCGCGCCACAGGACATACGCGGCCGGCGCGAGCGCCATCGGGGTTCCCGGATGCCCGGAGTTGGCCTTTTCCACGGCGTCCATGGCAAGCGTGCGGACGGTATTGATGCTCTTCCACTGGATCGTATCGCGATCGGCGAACTCGGCCGAGGAGGGCATGGACTTGGCGGGTGATGATGTGGGGGTCAGTGTGTGCTCCTTGAGGCAGATGAGGGAAAGTTAGACCAGATGGGCGGGATGGGCGAGATGGGCAAGCGGGGCGGGTGATGCCGGACTAGCTTCGGGCCGCCCTGCCCGCCCTGCCCGCCCTGCCCGCCCTGCCCGCCCTGCCCGCCCTGCCCGCCCTG
>DAIMFY010000082.1:0-8137 GCA_036724295.1 Gemmatimonadales bacterium
TCAAGCTGAAGGAGTACGGCAAGTACGTGGTGGGGGTGGGCATCCGCGAGTCGGCCAGTGACCTGCTGATCCAGAATTGCGACGAGTACTACTCCTATACCGACCTGGCGGGGCTCACGAAGGAAGGCGAAACGCCTTCCATCCAGCGGGATCCCTGGGAGCTGGTGGGCGAGGCAGTGGCGCGGATGGCGCAGCACGGCGACGTCATGCGCAGTGACCGGCTCAAGCAGGTGATGCAGCAGATCGACCCGAACTTCGACGAGCGGAACGCCGGGTTCAACCGCTTCAGCAAGTTCGTCGCCGAAGCTGCCAATCGCGGCCTGGTCCAGCTCGCGAAGCTCGAAAACGGCCAGTATGAAATCAGCGGTGCGGGAGCGCCACCCGCCAAGGAAGCCAAGGCGGCGACGCGCACTGCGGCGACGCGCACTGCGTCGACGCGCAGCGCAGCGCCCGAGCGTGGCGCTGAGCCTGCGCGTGAGGAGCGTGGCGCATCCCGTCGGCGCGGTCGGCGCGGGCGGGGCCGGGATCGTGAGCGTGAGGGCGCAACGGCTGAGCCCGCTCCGGCCGAGGCTGCACCGCCCCGGCCGTCGACCGGCCTGACGCTGGCGCGCGCCTTCCAGCTCATGACCGAGGCGCTCGCCGAACTGCGCGGCCCGGCTACCCATGAGCAGCTGCGCTCACGCATGGCGGCAATGCTGGGCAGGGAAGACGAGCTGCTCGATGCCGAGCGTTTCCCGCGGCTGCTCCGTCAGGCAAACGACGCCGAGATCGCCGACGTACGGAGTGCCGGCGAAAACGAGTACGAGATCAGCCTGCATCGCCGTCCCTCGTATCGTACGGCGGAGGTGGCGTCGCCGGCGGCCAGCGAGGAAAATGGTGCCGCGACTCCCGAGCCCACGCCCGAGCCGGCACCATCGAGCGCCCGGCGCGGCGTGCGGTTCCGGCGCGGTTCCAGGGCGCCCTCCCGTTCCATGGAAGTTCCGCTGGTTGGTGTGGTTTCCATGGCGGACAAGGGCGACAAGCCGGCCGAGACGGACAAGACGGACAAAGCGGACAAGGCGGACAAGACGGACAAGGTGGTCGAGGCGGGCAAGGCGCCCAAGGCAAAGAGAACGGCGAAGACGGCCAAGGCCGCGAAGGCACCCAGGACGGCCAAGGCCACCAAGGCTGCCAAGGCCACCAAGGCCACGAAGAGCGCCAAGGCGCCAAGGCCGAGAGGCGGAAGCAGGAAGGCGGCGAGCAAGGGCGCCGCGACCACTCCCGCCGCTGGACCTGGTGACGTGGCCGCTTCATGAGTAACCGACGGGCAGCTGCGCTGCCCGTTCGTTTTTTCAAGCGTCCTGCAGAGGTAGTTGCGCGTGAGCTGATCGGGAGCGTGGTGGTGTCCCGGCTGGGCGACGCGCTGACCGCAGCGCGCATCGTGGAAACCGAGGCGTACCTCGGCGTGGATGACCCGGCGTCACATGCGTGGAAGGGGCGTCGCAACGCGCAGAACGACGCCATCTACGGTGCCCCGGCCTCCTGGTACGTCTACCGCTCCTACGGGATTCACTGGTGCCTCAACGTCGTGTGCCTGCAGGAGGGCGTCGCGGCTGCCGTCCTGCTGCGCGCGCTCGAGCCGCTGGAAGGTCTCGAGGTGATGCGCGTGCGACGCGGTGGAGTGGTCGACCGGTTGCTCGCCTCGGGTCCGGGACGGCTCGCGCAGGCGCTCGGCGTGACGCGCGCCCTCGATGGCGAGCCAATACGTGGATCAGCGGTGACGATACACGCGGGTGAGCCACCGGACTCCATAACGGCAACGGCGCGCGTGGGGATCACGCGCGCCGTTGAATGGCCACTTCGATTCGTGGAAACAGATTCGCCCTGGTCGTCGGGACCGCGCGTCAGATCTCCTCGCGGGAGGCGCCAAGGCTGACGCGCACACCGCCGGAGATGGAATGGACGGTGCCGCTGATAAGGCGGCCGGCGCCGTACTCGTTGGCCTTGAACCCGGGAATGGTCTGGATCTGGTACTGGCCGAACGCGCTCACGCCGCCCACGCGAAACTGCAGTCCCGCCATGAATGTCGCGAAGCCGCTGCTGCCAAGATCGGCCGCGACAGGGTCATCGAATCCCGCTGCCTTGGGGCTCACTACGTTCATGATGCCGCCACCGACGCCGAAGTAGGGCGTCGCGGCCCCGCGCACCGGGAAGGCCATCAGCGCAAAGGTGAAGCGTCGGACGTCGGTGAAAGTGACGTCCTGGGACGCCCCGGTCGACGTCAGGTAGCTGCTCACCTGGTTCTTCTTGAATGCCTCATCCACGCCAATGTAGAGCCCGCCCTTCCTCGCCTTGATGAGGAAGTGGCCGCCAGCCATCGGAATCGCTCCGCGGGTCTGGTTGGGCGTGCGGAAGATGAAGGCGCCGGCCTGGCCGCCGACATACCAGCGGAAGTTGTCGCTCGCCAGCTGCTGCGCGGCGGCGCTGGTCGCGCTGATCGCCGTCAGGAGTGCGAACAGTGAAATGCTGCGGCTAAGCCGGCTCATCGCACCAGTCTCCCTCGAATGTGCCGCCCGTGCCGTGGATTTGCGCAGGGGCCGTTGGAAATCGCGAGGGCTCCGGAAGGGGCCTCGCTGGGAACTAACTTGTTTTCAGATAAAGCTTTGGGAACCCGCGGGGCGGCGAATGCGCCCCGCGTTCAACCGGGAAGGTGCAAGGAGGGGGCCAGCGGGTCAGATGAGGCCAAGCTGGCGCCCCACCTTCCTGAAAGCGGCCAGTGCCTGGTCCAGGTCATCGCGGGAATGGCCCGCCGAGACCTGGCAGCGGACGCGGGCCTGGCCCTGCGGGACCACGGGGTAGCCGAAGCCGGTGACGAAGACGCCCTCGTCGAGCAGCATCCTGCTCATCCGGATGGCCGCCGACGTCTCGCCGAGGATGACGGGGATGATCGGGGTCTCGCCGGGAAGCGGCTTGAAGCCGAGCGCCAGCAGCTGCTCGCGGAAATAGGCCGCGTTCTCCCGCAGCGTGCGCACGCGCTCCGGGTGTGCTTCGAGGAAGTGGACGCTCGCGAGTGCGCTGCCCGCCACGGTGCAGGGCAGGGCGTTGGAGAAGAGCTGCGGCCGGGCCCGCTGGGTGAGGTAATCGCACACGGCGTCTGCCGCAGCGACGAAGCCGCCGGCGGCGCCGCCCAGCGCCTTGCCGAGCGTCGAGGTGATGATGTCGACGTCGCCGTGCACACCAAAATGTTCGGCGGTTCCCCGGCCGTTGGTGCCCAGCACTCCGGTGGCGTGCGAGTCATCCACCACCAGCACCGCATCATGTGCCCGACAGATCTCGATCAGGTCCGGCAGTGGTGCGATGGCGCCCTCCATGGAGAAGACGCCGTCGGTGATGACCATGCGGGTCCGGCGGTCCTTGCTGGCGCTGAGCAGCTCCTTGAGGTGCGCCAGGTCCCCGTGGCGGTAGACCGCCGACTGGCACTTGGTGATGGACTTGGCCAGTCGCACACCATCGATGATCGAGGCGTGATTGAGCTGGTCGCTTATGACGATGTCCTCTTCGCCAAGGACCGATGCGGGGAGCGCCTCGTTGGCATTCCAGCAGCTTACGAAACTGAGGCTGGCCTCGGTGCCGACCAGGCTGGCGAGCGCCGTCTCGAGCTCGCGATGAATGTCAAAGGTGCCGCAGATGAACCGGACCGAGGCGGTGCCGGCGCCGTACTGCTCCAGCGCCTGCTTGCCGGCAGCCACGACGGCCGGCTCGTTGCTCAGGCCGAGGTAGTTGTTGGACGAGAGGATGATGACCTCACCGCGCCCCTCCATCTGAACTCGCGGCCCCTGAGGGCTGGTCAGGTAGTTGAGTTCCTTGTAGACGCCGTCGGCGCGGAACTGGGCGAGGTCAGCCTGGAGGCGTGAGGTGAGGGGACGTGCTGACGAGTCGGTTGGCATGGCGTGTTCCAGTACTCAGCGTGAGATCCGGTCGAGCCGGAGCAGGTCGATGACCGAGAGGCCATCCTGCGCGTTGATGGTGTGGAGGCCCAGGAAACGTGGGTCCCAGGTGGGGCCGAGCTGCTGGACCGGCCGTTCGCGGTAGGCCGTGGGAGACAGTTCCTCGATCACGTGCATGGTGATGCCGGAACCGTAGAGCGGCGCGCAGCGCTGCGCTGGCCGGATCAGCCGGCCGTCGTGGCGGAAGAGCCGGCCCGCCATGCGGGCGCGCCGGACATCGGCCACGAGGGGATTCTCCGGGTGCGCCGTGAAGGGGCCGAATGGCGTGTCGGCCACGAACAGGTGCAGCTCCTCGTCGTGCGTGATGCCGATATCGGCGATGCTGGCGAAGAGATACCAGCGTCCGTCGGTGTGGTGGTGCAGGGTGGCATCCACACCGTTGAACGGATCGAGGAGGACCCGGTCCAGTTCCCACTCATGCGGAAACCTGGTGGCCCGGTAGAGCTCCAGTCGGAGTGCCGCCTGCGACTCCGGCAGCATGTACCATTGTCCTTCCCATTGAAACACGAAGGGATAGGACAAGTGGTAGGGCCGCTCCAGCACGACAACGGGATCGCCGATCGGACCCTGGCGGCCCATCTGCCACGCGGCAATGCGGCCGACTGGATTGGCGAACACCAGCTCCTCGAAAAGCATCCAGAAGCTGTCGCCGTCGTGCACCACGAATGGATCGGCCCAGAACCGGTCGGCTGGCGGGCGCAGCTCGCGATACTGGTGCAGGACGTCGTGCGGCACCATGCCCCGCCTGCCCGGGGCCATGTGCCAGCCCACCGACCACGTCAGTTCCCGGCCGCGCCAGCGACCCCGCTGCCGGGCGTAGCGCACGCCCAGGCGCGCGCCGGCGCGCACGAGCTGCCCATTGGTGGGCCGGCGATATAGCCGGTGCTGGTACGCATTCCATTCGCCGTCATCCGAGCACGCCTGGCGTGCCGGCTGGCCCCGGGCGAGTCGCTCCACGGAGCGCACCAGCATGCGGCTGGAGCGGGGATAGAGCGAGGCCACATTGCGGGAAAAGGAGAATCGCTCGGTGCGACCCACGCCGCGCGCCAGGACTTCGCCTCCGTCGAGCTCGCTGCTCAGGCGCTGAAGGGTGACGCCGGTTTCCTGCCGATCTTCAAGCACTTCCCATACACCAGGGGGCCCACCCCGGTTGGTGCGGTTGTCGCCGTGGTGAAATGACCACACGCCGTGCCGTGCGGCGTCCAGGATGGACCCTTTGAGGATACGGAAGCCGACCCGGACGAGCACATCAAGGTCATGACGGCGCACCGCAGCAACGTCGTCATCGCTGAAGGTGTCAGTGAACCGGCCCAGGATGGGCGACACGTCGAGGCGGGAGGCCCTTGGCGCGATGGTGCGCAGCGACTCCGCTGCGGGACTCGCGGGCGCGCGGCGTCGGTCCAGCCGCTCGGCCAGCGCAAAGGCGAGCAGCTGCCGGTTTTTCCACCAGCGTCCGATCCGGGTCCCTTGCGGCACACCTGGCGTCGCCGAGACCCGTTGCACGATGAGCACCACGTCGGCCAGGCCACGCTCCTGGAGATCGCGAAGCGCGGAGGCCAACCAGTAAGGCACGTCGTCACCGTCCGTCAGGACACCGAGACGGACCGTGGCCGACGGCGTGGTCATCCAGCGATCTCCAGGATCACCTTGCCGGCCTGACCATCCTTGATAACCTGGATCGCGTCGGAAATCTGCTCCAGGGGAAAACGATGGGTGATGACGGGCCGCGGATCGAGCTGACCGGAGCCGATGAAGCGGCGCATCACGTCCCAGGTGCCGTACATGCGACGCCCGGTCACGCCGTACAGCGTCAGTCCCTTGAAGATGACGTCGCGCGCGAAGTTGACGTCAGTATTGCGGCTGGGGGTGCCGAGAAGGTTGAGCCGCCCGCCCAGGCGGGCCGAGGCGAACGCCGTCGCGTGGCCGGCCGGATGGCCGCTCATCTCGCAGACGAGGTCTGCGCCATCGCCGGCGGTCAGCTCGTGCACCCGTGCGGGCACGTCTTCGCTCCGGGCATCGAGCGTGACGTGGGCGCCCATCGCGCGTGCCAGCTCCAGCCGCTTCGGGTTGAGGTCGGTGGCGATCACGAGTGAGGCCCCGGCAGCCCGCGCCACGCCGACCGCGAAGCAGCCGATGGGACCGCAACCGATGATCAGCACCCGGCCGCCCGTAGCCATTCCGCCCTCGAGAACCGTGTGCACGGCGTTGCCGGTCGGATCCATGATGGCGCCGATCTCGGGCGCGATGCCATCGAGCGTCATGACGTTCGACGCCGGCATGACGATGTACTCGGCGAAGGCGCCATCGCGGTCCACGCCAATGATGGAGGTGCGGCGGCAGAGGTGACTCTCGCCAATACGGCATTGCAGGCAGTGGCCGCAGACGACATGGCCTTCGGCAGTCACGAGGTCACCGACCTTCAACAGCCCTGCCGCCTGCGCCTCCCGGCCGAGCTGGGCCACCTCGCCCGCAAATTCGTGCCCGATCACGACGGGAGGCTTGAGCCTTGCCGCCGCCCACGCATCCCACTCCCAGATATGGAGATCGGTCCCGCAGACGCCGGCGTAGTGCACCCGGATGAGCACGTCGCTCGGGCCGCATTGCGGCACGGGCACATCACGCAGTTCCATTCCGGGGCCAGGAGCAACTTTGACGAGTGCGCGCATCAGGTTTCAGGTTAGAGAAAGGAGGCAGGCTGGAAGATAGGACCAAAAGCAGTTGTCCCAAAGGTGCGCTGTGGGTTACTCTCGCCGGTGCCGCACCAGGGTTCCGCTCCGAAAGACGAACGTGTGCGGTGCCGCCAGTTCCTCGCCGCTCGCATCCAATTGGAAAAATGGCAGGAGGCAGGAGAGACAGGTCCCTTCGCGGCCGAGCCGATCCGTGGAGAGCCGGGGCACACGTTGCCGATCCGCGAGGACTACGACCGCGGGGCAGTTCCAGGCGAACACCAGGTCGCCGGGTGAGGTGATGGCGGCCAATCGGCGCCAGACGAGACGTTCGTCGAGTGCCGTGCCGCTCAGCTGGTGCTAGCGGGCATGGCAGTCGTCCGCCGACAGGCGTCCACTGGCCAGATCAGGGAGGCCACAGCAGAGAGAAGGGCGATGGCAGCGAGGCCCGCGATGTCAGCGCCATCCGGCGTTCACGGTGTAGCAGAAGCCGAGTGCGCGCCGCCGTTGGCCGCAAAGATGGCGAACCCGTCCGCGCGGCTCGCCAGATGATACCTTGGCGCCAGCGCCGCAACGGCTTGCGGCATGCGCGAGAGCGGCTCGAAGCAACCGAAGCAGGCGTCCGCACTGGTGCCAGGATCGGGGAGGATTATCAGCGCCGGTGGCGCAGATACCAGTGCGTGGTGCAGTTCAGCGAGGTCGGCGCGGAGATATGCGGGCGGAGCTGTTCCGCCGATGGCCGCTTCCACGGCAAAGCGGCTGGCCGCCGGCCGATTGGCGAGAAAGTAGATGGAGGGATACCGGAAGACGAAAATATGGTCGCCCGGGCTGGTCAGGCTGATGACCTGCTGTACCGTGCGCATCTCACCGGCGGTGGTTGTCGTGAGATAGGCAAAGTGCTCCCGGTAGTCGGCAAGGGTGCCTGGACCGGGAATCTCCCGTAGCCAGAGCGCTGCCTGCGCCAACGGGGTCCGCGCTTGTACCAGGGCAACAGAGCCGACAACCGCAAGCGAGAGCCATCGGCTGGCCGCGCCCTGAGTCCAGGCGCGCCACAGCCCGACAAGGGCGAGCAACGCCAGCGGCGCACTGAGCACGTGTGCGCGATAGGGATAGTAGGGCCGCTGGATATGGATCACGAGCAACGCCACGGCCGTCCACGCCACCAGGATTGCGGCGGCCTTCCGTTCGCTGGGCCACAACACCGCTGCACCTGCCAGGGCGCAGGCGAATACGAGCAGCCAGGATGGGTCGGCGAGCGTACCGCTGGCGAGCATGGAGAAGAAACCTTTCACGATGCCCGGGCCGTTGTTCGCCACGTTGTAGCTGATGTAGCCGTCGAGAAAAGGCGAGAGGGCACCTCCCGCCGCAAACCAGCCGAGCAGCAGGATGATCGGCAGCAGCATCCCGGCGACGATGGCGCCCAGGCGGCCCGGCTGCCAGCGGCCGCCAGCTTCCCACGGTGCGGCCGCCACCACGGGAATCACC
>DAIMFY010000083.1:0-8006 GCA_036724295.1 Gemmatimonadales bacterium
AAGTACGAGGCTGGTGCCTGTCGCGCCGGAATGCCGCTTTCGGCCAAGGTCCCCTTCAACGATGTGGCGGCGCTGGAGCGGCTGGTGGACGACACCGTGGCCGCGCTCATCGTGGAGCCGGTGCAGGGGATGATGGGCGCGCGTGACTGCTCGCCGTCGTTCCTGCAGGCGGCTCGCCGGGTAACGGCGTCACACGGTGCCATGCTCATCTTCGATGAAATCCAGTGCGGCGTGGGTCGCAGCGGCAGCTTCACCGCGGCGGAGTCCTACGGCGTGGTCCCCGACCTCCTCACCATGGCCAAGGGATTGGGCTCGGGGCTCCCGATCAGTGCGACGGTGGCGACGGACGCCATCGCGGCTGAGGTGAAGGTGGGTGACCTCGGCAGCACCTTCGGTGGGGGCCCGGTCCCCTGCGCCGCCGCGCTGGCGACGCTCCAGGTCATGGACAGCGAATCGCTGCTCCGGAACGTGCGCGTGGTTGGCCAGCGCCTGCGCGATGGTGCGTGGCGCGCGGGTGTCCAGGAGGTGCAGGGGCGCGGGCTCCTGCTTGGCCTCCGGCTCGACCGGCCGGCAGTGGAAGTGCAGCGCGCACTGTTTGCCCGCCGCATTCTCACCGGCACGTCCACCGACCCGATGGTGCTCCGGCTCATGCCGCCGCTCTCGTTCTCGATCGCGGAAGCCGATCAGCTGATCGCCGCGCTGGTGGAGGTGATGGCATGAGCGGCCGCGACTTTCTCGCCATGGAGGACTGGGGCCGGGAGGGGGTCGAGCAGCTGCTGACCGTTGCCGCCCGGATCAAGCGCGGCGAGGTGACCGGAGGGCTCGAACGCAAGGTACTTGCCGCCATCTTCATGGACCCGAGTCTCCGCACCCGCTCGAGCTTCGAGACCGGAATGTTCCTGCACGGCGGCCACGCGCTCATTCTGGAGCCGGGCAAGGGGAGCTGGACGCTCGAGACCGAACATGGCGTGGTGATGGATGGCGCCTCGGTGGAGCACGTGATTGAGGCAGCGCGGGTGCTGTCGCGCTATGCCGACGCGCTGGCGGTGCGGGCGTTTCCCAAGGGTGGCACCTGGGAGCTGGCGCGTGAAGACCGGATCATCCGCGACTTCGCGCGCTATTCATCCAGGCCGGTCATCAACATGGAGAGCACCCGCCGGCATCCCTGCCAGGGCCTCGCCGACGCCATGACGCTGCGCGAGAAGCTGGGCGATACCCGGCGGAAGAAGTTCGTGCTGGCGTGGGCCTGGCATCCCAAGCCACTGCCCACGGCGGTGCCCGCCAGCGCAGCGGTCGCGGGGGCGATGATGGGGATGGATGTCGTGATCGCACGGCCGCCCGGCTACGCGCTCGATCCGGACGACATGACCACGATTGCACGCTGTGCTGCGGACGCGGGCGGTTCGGTGACAGAAACGGAAGAGCTTGACCAAGCCGTCGCGGGCGCCGACGCCGTCTACGTGAAGTCCTGGGGCGCCCTCGGCGCCTTCGGCCGGCCCGACGCTGAAGCGCTCCTGCGCGAGCCGTATCGTGAATGGCGCATGACGGCGGAACGCCAGCGGCAGACCAGGGCTGGCGCTGGCATCGTGATGCATTGCCTGCCGGTCCGCCGCAATGTGGAAATCGATGACGCCGTGCTGGACGGACCGCATTCGGTGGTCGTCGACGAAGCGGAGAATCGGTTGCATGTGCAGAGAGCGTTGTTGCTGGAGATAATGGCGTGAGGCGTGGGGCGTAGGGCTTGAGGCCCCACGCCCCACGCCCCATGCCCTACGCCCAACTGGAGTCCCACATTGTCCCACTCCCTCGACCCCTCACTCACCGGCCTCAAGGGTGCGCTGCGTTATGTGCGCGCGTATCGCGACCAGGTCTTTGTCGTCAAGCTGGGCGGCGAGGTGCTGCAGGACGCCGAAGTCGTGGACCAGGTTGCCACCCAGCTCGCACTGCTGCATTCGCTCAGCATCCGGCTCGTCGTGGTACACGGTGGCGGACCACAGGCGTCGGCGCTCACGCGGCGGATGGGGCAGGAGCCGGTCATGATCGGCGGGCGGCGCGTCACCGACGATGCCGCGCTCGAAGTGACCAAGATGGTCTATGCCGGCCTGCTCAATACCGACCTCATCGCCGCGCTGCGCGAGCACCGGGTCCAGCCGGTGGGCCTCACGGGCGTGGACGCGGACCTGCTCACCGCGCATCGCCGCCCACCCGTCGACCTGGTCGGTGACGACGGCAGGCCAGAGCGCGTGGACTTTGGGCACGTGGGCGACGTGGACCGGGTGGATGTCCGTGTGCTCACGACCCTGATGGACGCGCGGTTCGTGCCGGTGGTGGCGAGCCTCGCCGGTGATGACGAGGGCAATGTCTATAACGTCAATGCGGATACCGTAGCCGAGGCGATCGCGACGGCACTGCGCGCCCAGAAGCTCATCTTCCTGACCGGTGCCCCGGGCGTGCTCCGTGACCGGAACGATCCCTCGACGCTCGTCACCTTTGCCGATCCCGATGACCTCGCCGAGCTGATGCAGAGCGGCGCGCTGACCGGGGGGATGAAGCCCAAGGTGGAAGCGTGCATCCGCGCGGCGACCGGTGGGGTGGAGCGTACCCATATCGTGGACGGCCGTCAGGCCGATGCCCTGCTGACCGAAGTGTTCACCGGCTCCGGATGCGGGACCATGATCGTCGGGCGGAAGGAGAAAGCGACCTACCTTGGCGTTGACCTGGCCTCCCGAGATTGAGCTGCTGCGCGAGCTGGTGTCCACGCCCTCGGTAAGCGGTACCGAGGAAGCGGTGGGCCGGCTGGTGGAAGCACGCGCGCACGAGTGGGGCCTCGACGTCACCCGGGACGAGGCCGGCGTGCGAATCGAAGTGCGCGGTGGAGCACCCGGGCCCACCCTGGCCCTGGTCTCGCATCTCGATACGGTGCCGGCCGGCGAGGGTTGGACGCGCGATCCCTTCCGTGCCACCATCGAGGAAGGCCGCCTGTATGGCCGCGGCGCGGGCGATGCCAAGGGACCGGTGGCCGCCATGCTTGCGGCGGCGTGGGACGTGGCGCGGGAGAAGCGGCTCGAATGTGGCCGACTCCTCGTGATCCTTGGGTATGGGGAGGAGACCCGCCTGACCACCATGCCGGAAGCGGTGCGCCGCTCAGGCGTCATTGATGCCGCCGTCATCGGCGAGCCGACCAACCTTGACTTCGCCGTGGCCCAGCGCGGGCTCATGATGGTTGATCTCGTCGCCGAGGGTGACCAGCGCCACGCGGGCTATGCCTCCACCGACGGCGAGTTCACCAATGCTGCCATCGTCCTCGCCGGCGACCTGCTCAAGCTCGCCGCGCTCTTCCCCGACCGGCCTCATCCCGTGCTCGGTGCGCCCACGGTGACGCCCACCATGCTCGACGCCGGCGTGAGCCGGAACGTGACGCCGCCTTCGGCGCGGGCGGTGCTCGATATCCGCAGCACGCCGTCGTGGCCGCACGACCAGATCGCCGAACGCCTCAGGCGTGCCCTGGCTTCGGAGGTGGTGGTCACCTCGGATCGCCTGGTACCGTGCGAGACGCCTGCTGCGTCGAGACTGCTGCCCGTCATGCAGGCCCTGCGTCCCGCGTCGCGCTGTTATGGCAGCCCGACCTGTTCCGACTGGGTATTCCTGCGCGACCGTGACGTGGTCAAGTGCGGCCCCGGCACCAGTCGCCGCTCGCACACGCCGGATGAGTACGTGGACCTGCACGAGATTTCGGCAGCGCGGGACTTCTATGCGCGCGTGGCCCGGGAATATCTCGCATGGGCATGAAAGGGCGAACCCTCTGGTCGCCGGGCGCAGAGCCCAATGCCGCCATGCTGGCCTACACTATCGGCGATGATCCGGCCTGGGATGTCCGGCTGCTCCGCTGGGACGTACTGGGCAGCCTGGGACACGCGGAAGGGCTGCGCACCGCGCGCCTGCTTGGTGAAGGCGAATACCGGCGCCTGCGCGCGGGACTTCGCGCGGCGCTGCGTGCCGTCGATGCGGGGCGACTGGGTATCGAGCCGGACCAGGAAGACGCCCACACCGCCATCGAGACCTGGATCACCCGGCGGAACAAGGATGCGGGTGAGCGGCTGCACACCGGGCGCTCGCGCAACGACCAGGTGGCGGTGGACCTGCGGCTCTATCTCAAGGATGCACTCCTGGGCCTGCACCGCAGCGGGGTCACGCTCGCGGAGGCGCTGCTCGACTTCGGTGGCCGCCATCGCGCCGTCCTCTGGCCGGGCTACACCCATCAGCGCCGGGCGATGCCGTCATCCGTGGCGCTCTGGGCCGGGGCGCTGGCCGAAGGGCTGCTCGACACGCTGGAGGAACTGCCTGCGCTCTGGCGACGGGTGGACCGCTGTCCCCTCGGAAGCGCAGCAGGATATGGCGTGCCGCTGCCGCTCAAGCGTGAGGTAGCGGCGCGTGCCCTCGGCTTCGGCGGACTCGACCGAAACGTGGCAACCGTGCAGAACGGCCGCGGCAAGCTGGAGGCGGCCGTCCTCGGCTGGTGCAGCCAGCTCTCGCACGAACTCTCCCGGCTGGCCGTCGATGCGATTCTCTATAGCGCGGACGAGTTCGGCTATCTCCTGCTCCCGGCTGAGCTGGCCACCGGTTCCAGCATCATGCCGCACAAGCGGAATCCCGATCTTTTCGAGCTGACCCGCGCCCGTGCGGCGGCGCTCGATGGCGACCTGGTGTCGCTGCTATTGCTCAAGGGGAAACTGGGGAGCGGCTACCACCGTGATTTCCAGCTGCTCAAGGAGCCGCTCTTCCGCGGGCTTGACCGGACCGCCGAGATGCTCGCCATGATGGCAACGGCAGTCCCGATGCTCACCGTGGACCGTGAGCGTTGCAAGGAGGCGCTGACGGGTGGTGCGCTCGCCACCGATGAAGTCATGCGCCGAGTGGAGGCTGGTGTGCCATTCCGGCGCGCGTACCGGGAAGTGGCGGCCGCAATCAAGCGAGGCGAGGCGTTCGAAGTGCCGTCGGCGAGGCAGATCATCGCCCGCCGCCGCTCGATCGGAGGAGTGGGAAGCGTGGGCCTGGTGGAGGCGGGACGGCGTGCCCGGGCGGCCATACGGTGGCAGCGGAGTGAGCGGCGGCGGCTAGACGCGGCCATGCGCCGCCTGGCAGGGAGATGATGCCATGACAAATGATCGCCGCAAGCGTCAGCTCAAGATCCTGGAGATGATCGAGACCCGGGCGCTCAGGACCCAGGAAGATGTCGCCGAGGCACTCGCCTCGGAGGGGTGGGACGTCACCCAGTCGAGCGTGAGCCGGGACATTGCGGCACTCGGGCTGGTGAAGGTGAGCGGGGCCTACCGGCGCCCCGAGGCAGGCGCCATCAATGCGGACGATCCGGACGAGCGCCGGATTGCCGAGGGCGTGCTCACGGCCGAGCCCGCAGGCGACGCCCTGGTGGTGCTCCACACGCCGCCGGGCGAGGCCAGCCGGGTGGGTGCGGCGCTCGACCGGCTGGCATGGAGCGAGATCGTCGGCACCATCGCGGGAGACGACACCATCTTCCTCGCGACCCAGGGCCGCGGTGCGCAGCGGAAGTTGTTGCGGTTGCTGGGGCGGTTGGTAAGGCAGGCGTGAGGCGTGGCGCGTGGGGCATGTGAGGACCCGCGACCCTTACGCCCCAGGCCTCATGCCCCACGCCCTTCCTTCCACCCCGGTCCCTTCACAAACCGCCCCGGTTTTGCGCCGGTGTGCTCGCCGTTGTTCAGCACCTGGGTTCCATTGACGAACACATCGCGCACGCCGGTGGAATACTGGTGGGGTTGCTCGAAGGTCGCGTGGTCGATGATTGTCTGCGGGTCGAAGATTACCAGATCGGCGAAGTAGCCTGGTGCCAGGCGGCCACGGCGCTCGAGCTTGAGGTTGGTGGCCGGCAGCGAGGTGAGCTTCCGGATCGCCTCTTCCAGCGGAATGACGTGTTCCTCGCGAACGTACTTCCCCAGCAGCCGGGCCACATTGCCGTAGGCGCGAGGATGCGTGCCGGTCTTGAGGAAGACACCCTCGGTGGCATAGCTCCCCGCATCCGATCCAAAGCTTACCCAGGGCAGGGCAATCTTCTTCTTCACGTTGTCCTCCGACATCGTGAAGAAGACGCAACCCACCCGGCTGTCGTCCTGCACCACGAGGTCCATCGCGGTTTCCTCCGGTGATGTCCCGCGCATGCGGGCCGCCTCGCCCAGCGTCTTGCCGATGAGGTATCGCAGAGAATCCTGCCGGAAGCTCACCAGCAGGATGCCGTCAGGACCCCCCGCGTTGGCGAACGAGTTGTCGTATCCATCGGCGCCGCCGCGCATTTCCTTCGCAAGCTTCGCACGAATCAGCGGGTCCCTGAGCCGCTCGACCCACGCCTGGTGACCACCCTCCTGTACCCAGGTGGGCATTGTGGCATCGAGGCCGGTGGAGCTCGCCGGATAGGTGTACATGTCCGCGGTGATCTGGAGCCCGGCCTTCCGTGCCGAATCGACCTTGGCGATGACCGAATCGAGCCTGACCCAGTTGGCGCGGCCCGAGGCCTTGAGGTGATAGATCTCGGCCGGCACCTGCGCGGCGTCGGCGATGTGAATCAGCTCGTCGAGCGCGTCAAGCACGTGGGCGCCTTCGTCGCGCATATGCGAGATGTACATGCCGTGATACTCGCCCGCCGCCCTGGCGAGCGCGACCAGTTCGCCGGTGGGCGCGTAGTTGTCGGGCGCGTAGATCAGCGACGAGCCCACACCCAGCGCGCCCTCCCGCATCGCCTGGCGGACCAGCTCCTGCATGCGCGCGAGCTCGGCCGGTGTGGCCGGACGATTGGCATAGCCCACCTCATGCTCGCGCACTGTTCCCGCCCCGATGAACGAGGCGACGTTGGTGGAAATGCCGTGCTGCTCCATGAATTCGAGATACTGCCCCAGCGTGGTCCAGGGAACGTCATACTTGATGTCCTGCTGGCGAGCGATCATCTCGGCGCGCATCGAGTCGGTGAGCGGGCCCATGGAGCTGCCCTCGCCCATGACCTCGAGCGTGTCGCCCTGGCGGATCCCGCCCTGCGTGCGGCCATCCTGGATGAGGGAAACATTTGCCCAGCTCAGCATGTTGATGAAGCCGGGAGCAACGGCCAGGCCGGTTGCATCCAGTTCACGGTCGCCACTGCCGGCGGGAACCGTCCCGACCATCACGACGCTGTCGCCCGCGATGGCGACGTCGGCCACGACGCCGGGAGCGCCGGTGCCGTCGTAGACCGTACCGCCACGAACGACCACATCGTAGGGACGGCTGCCACAACCAGTCTGCAGCAACAGCACCGAGGCACACAGCACTCCACTTTTTACCGAGGAACGGATCGTCATGGCCATCAGCGACGGGCTCCTGAAAGAGTTTGACCACGAAATGCAGAACACCCGCCGGACGCTGGAGCGGGTGCCCTTCGACAAGGCGGCCTGGAAGCCGCACACCAAGTCATCGTCGCTCGGCGCGCTGGCAGAACACCTCAGTGTGATTCCGGCGCTGGCAGTCCCGGTGCTGGCCGCCAGCGAGCTGGATGTTGTCGCTGAGCGCGACCGTCACGATCCAGCCACCTCGACGAAGGCGCTGCTGGAGCACTTTGACAGCAACGTAGCGGCCGCGCGCGCAGCCCTGGCCAGCCTGCAGGATGGCCAGAGTGCAACGCCGTGGACGCTCAAGGCGGGCGATCAGACCCTCTGGACCCTGCCGAGGCTGGCCGCGTTCCGTGCCTTCATCATGAACCATATGGTGCACCACCGCGCCCAGCTGGGTGTATACCTTCGGCTGAACGATGTGCCGGTGCCGGGGATCTACGGGCCGTCGGCGGATGAAAGGGCGTAGAGCGTAGGGGGCCCGGCTTGCCGGGCCCGGCAGGGCCCCTACGCTTCCCCCACCCTCCGGGCAAAATCATTCCAGAAATCTTCCGTAAACGAACGGACCACGCCTTCGAGGAGCCGGGCGCCGAGGCCGGCGAGGGCGCCCTGCACCTCGCC
>DAIMFY010000084.1:0-7857 GCA_036724295.1 Gemmatimonadales bacterium
CCATGCCCCTCGCCATCCGGCTTCGAGCACTCTTTCTCGCCCTGCTGTTCGTGGGCGGGAGTTTTGTGGTGCCGGTGGTGGATGGCGTCCTGTTCCATTCGGGCCGGACCCGGGTGGTGCAGACCCATCTGGACGCCCGGGGCGACCAGTCCTGCCACGCCGAGCGCTGCCTGCTCGATGCCCCGATCGCGGGCGCGAGCCTCGAGGCGGGGAAGCCGGCGCCGGTCACGGCCCTGGACGTGGATGTTTCACCTGCCCTTGTTCCACCCGATGCTGTTCATCTTTCCCAGGCCACACCCTCCGCACTTCATTCCCGCGCACCTCCGCAACAGATCGCCTGATACGCCATAGCTGACCCCGGCAACTGCCGGAGGTCCGTTCACCTCACCCTTGGACCGGAGCACCACATGGTCAGGGCGATGGTCGTTGGCGCGCTGTGCGTGACGGTGTCGTTGCAGGCCCAGGAGCCAGCCGACAGTCTCACGCTCACCCGCGACCAGGCGATCGCACAGGCGCTCGTGGGCAGTCCGCTGCTCGCGATCGCTCGAGAACAAGTTGCGCAGGTGCGTGCCCAGGGCACCCAGGCGAGTGCCTTCCCCGATCCCGAGATCGCCGCCGATTGGGCCGGGCTCTCCAAGCCATTCAAGCCCGGCACCCGCACTGGCTCCGACGTGAGCGTGGGGCTCACCGTGCCCTTTCCGCAGAAGCTGCTGATGCAGGGCGCGGCCGGACGCGCCACCGTGCGCTCGGCTGAATTTGCCTACGAGCAGCAGCGGCAGGCGGTGGTCGCCGAAACCGCACAGGCCTACGATGCGCTGCTCGTAGCCCTGCAGCATGGCCGGGACCTGGCGCAGGCGCGCCAGCTCGCCGCCGATTTCCTGGAGCGAACCGAGGCGAGATTTGCCGGCGGGACGGTGCCCCGGCTGGACGTCATCAAGGCTCGGGTCGAGCTCGCCCAGGCGGAGAACGACCGCATCGCCAACGAGCGCGACCAGGCCAATGCCCGCAGCGCGCTCAACCGCGCCATGGGACGTCTCCTGCGTCTCCCGCTGGCGCCGGCCGATTCACTCACCGTGCCCGCGACGCCGGCGGCCCTCGACTCGCTGGTTCCGGTGGCGCTGGCACAGCGGCCGGAATTGCGCGGCCTCGATGCTGACCGCTCCAGTGCCCGCACCTCGGCGGCGATCGCCCAGCAGTATTTCCTGCCCGACCTCTCGCTCTCGCTGGAGAAGAATGTGGTTAACGGCAGCCCTGACGAGTACACGCTGGGGCTGGGCTTCTCGGTGCCGCTCTTCTTCTGGAATCACCAGCGCGGCGAAGTGGCCGAGGCGCGCCACCGGGTGCGAGAGCTGGATGCGAGCTACCGCGACCTCGAAGCGGGCGTGGAGCAGGACGTGCGTACCGCATGGGCCTCGGCTGACGCTGCCATCCGCCAGGCCACCTACCTGCGCGACGAGCTGGTGCCTGAGGCCCAGCATGCCTACGACGTGGTCTCGAAGAGCTACGCGCTCGGGGGTTCGTCGGCGCTCGACGTGATCGACGCCCGCCGCACCCTGCTCGATGCCGAAAACCAGTACGCCGACGCGCTCGGCGCCGCCAACGATGCGGTCTTCCAGCTGCGGCTCGCCCTGGGCGAACCGGTTGGCAGAGCCGCCGGAGAATCCCGATGATCCGATCTGCACTTGCCCTGCTCGCCTTGCTCGCCCTGGCGTGCAGCGATGCGCCGGACGGCGCCACCGTCGATTCCGCTCGGGCGGCGGCTGACTCGCTGGCCATCACCGTGACACCGGCGCAGCGCCAGCGACTCCATCTCGTCAGCATCGCGTCCACCTCGTACCGGCCTGTGGTCGAAGTGACGGGTACAGTGGCCTTCGACGGCGACCAGGCCACGACGGTGCTCTCGCCGGTCTCCGGGCCAGTGACGCGCGTGCTCGTGCAGCCCGGAGACAGGGTCTCCGGCGGACAGCCGCTGGCGTATGTCACATCACCCGACTTCGCCGCGGCAGTCGCCGACTTCCGGAAGGCGGCGGCCTCCGAGCGCAACCTCGCCCGGATTGCCAGGCTCGACAGCGCGCTCTTCGCCAACGATGCGCTGGCCCGACGCGACCTCGAACAGGCGCAGACCGACGCGCTGGCGGCACATGCCGATCGCGAGGCCGCGCTGGCGCAGCTGCGCGCGCTTGGCCTCGACCAGGCGACCTTGACGGCGCTCGCCTCAGGCGATGCCGTCCCCGTAGTGGAGGCCGCCATCCGCGCGCCACTCGCCGGGACGGTGGTGGAGCGGCTGGTGAGCCCTGGCCAGCTGCTCGAGGCGGGTGCCACACCTGCGTTCACGGTGGCGAATCTCTCCCGGATGTGGGTAATGGCCAGCGTTTTCGAGTCCGACTTGCCGAGCGTGCGCGTGGGCGATGCGGCGCTGGTCTCGCTCACCAACCTGCCGGACACGGTGAACGGGCGGGTGGACAACATCGCCGCCGAAGTCAATACGGAGACACGCGCTACCAGTGTCCGCATTGTGGTACCCAATCCTGATCAGCTGCTCAAGAAGGACATGTACGTGCGTGTGACGGTCCAGTCGCGTCATCCCCGGCGCGGCATGCTGGTGCCGGTGAGCGCCGTGCTACGCGACGCCGACAACCGCCCGATCGTCTATGTCGCCGCGGACAGTCTTGGCTTCGAGCGACGCAGCATCACCCTGGGCGCGCGCCAGGATAGTTCATACGAGGTCATGGATGGGCTCCAGCCGGGCGACCGCGTGGTAACGGAGGGCGGACTGTT
Organism: Gemmatimonadales bacterium; assembly: GCA_036724295.1. Taxonomy (GTDB): domain Bacteria; phylum Gemmatimonadota; class Gemmatimonadetes; order Gemmatimonadales; family GWC2-71-9; genus CAMLHP01. Next base: position 2,779 of record DAIMFY010000084.1, read on the forward strand.
TCTGCAGTTCGCCGAGAACCAGTGATGACGCCGGAGGAGCGGCCGTCGTTCATCAACCGCCTGGTCGCGGGGGCGCTCTCACAGCGCTTTCTCGTCGTCATGCTGGCGCTGATGCTGGTCGTTGGCGGGTTCTGGTCATTTTCCCGCCTCCCAGTGGACGCGTATCCCGACATCGCCCCGACGATGGTGGAGATCGTGACGCAGTGGCCCGGGCACGCCGCCGAGGAAGTGGAGCGGCTCATAACCGTCCCGCTCGAAGTGGAGATGAACGGACTGCCGCGCCTCGAAGTCGTGCGATCGGTCTCGCTCTACGGGCTCTCCGACGTCACGCTCACGTTCGAGGACGGGACGGACGACTATTTCTCGCGGCAGCAGACTTTCGAGCGGCTGCCCGGTGTGGGCCTGCCCGAAGGGGCCGAAAGCGAGGTCGTGCCCCTCACGTCACCTTCGGGGCTGGTGTATCGGTACGTGCTCGACAGTCCCGACCGCTCGGCGATGGAGCTCAAGAATCTCAATGACTGGGTAATCGGGAAGGCCTACAAGGCGGTGCCGGGTGTCGCCGACATGTCGGCGATGGGCGGCGAGACCATGCAGTACCAGGCCCAGCTCGACCCCGACCGGCTGGCCGCCGCGGGCGTCTCGGTGGGTGATGTCATGGACGCACTCGCGGCCAACAACGGCAATGCTGGCGGCGGCTTCTACTCGGAAGGTGGCCAGTTCTACTACATCCGCGGGCTGGCACGACTGCGGACGGTGGAGGACATCGGCAGCGTCGTGGTGGCGGTGAAGGATGGCACCCCGGTGCTGGTGCGCGACCTGGGCAGCGTTGAGATCGGACACGCGCCCAGACTGGGACAGTTCGGCTTCAACGACCGGGACGATGCGGTGGAAGGCGTGGTGGTCATGCGCCGGGGCGAGCAGGCGCAGGACGTGCTCAAGGGCGTCGAGTCGAAGACCCGCGAGCTCAATGATTCCATCCTGCCAAAGGATGTGCAGATCCGCCCGTTCTACGACCGCAGCGACCTGGTGCATCTCACCACGCGCACGGTGGAAGACAATCTGCTGCGCGGGATCCTGCTGGTCGTCGTGGTGCTGATCTTTTTTCTCTACGACATTCGCTCGGGCCTGATTGTCGCCACGGCGATTCCGCTGGCACTGCTCTTTGCGTTCATCTGCCTGGACTTGAAGCACATACCGGCCAACCTGCTCTCCATCGGCGCCATTGACTTCGGCATCCTGGTGGATGGTGCCGTGGTCATGGTGGAAAACATCCACCGGCATCTGGCCGAGCGCTACGGGACGACGTTCAGCGTGAAGGACGTGATCACGGCGGCGGCCGCCGAGGTGGACCGACCGATCTTCTATGCGATCGCGGTAATCGTCGCAAGCTTCCTGCCCATCTACGTGCTGAGCGGGCCCTCGGGCAAGCTCTTCAAGCCGATGGCCGATACCACGATCTTCGCCCTGGTGGGATCGCTGGTGGTGACACTCGCGCTCCTTCCCGTGCTGTGCTCCTGGTTCCTCAAGCACGGCGTGCGTGAGCGGCGAAATCCCGGCTTCGAGTGGATCAAGGCGCTGTACGCGCGCGGGCTCGACTGGTGCCTGGCGCGGCCGTGGCTCACTACGGCCGGCACGGCGGTCGTCTTTGTCGTCTCGCTGGCGCTGCTGCCCTTCATCGGCGCCGAGTTCATGCCGCACCTGGACGAAGGGGCGCTCTGGGTCCGCGCGACCATGCCGTACACCATCTCATTTGATGAATCGTCGAAGATCGTTCCCGAGATCCGCGATGTGCTGCGGACGTTTCCCCAGGTCACGGTCGTGGCCTCGGAGCATGGGCGTCCTGATGACGGGACCGACGCGACCGGCTTCTTCAACGCCGAGTTCTACGTCGGCCTCAAGCCGTACAAGGACTGGGATGGGCCGATCAGGACCAAGGCCCAGCTGATCGATTCGGTGGATGTGCTGCTCAGGCGGTTTCCCGGCATCACCTTCAACTACACCCAGCCGGCAGAAGACGCCGTGGATGAGGCGGAGACGGGGCTCAAGAGCGCGCTCGACGTCAAGATCTTCGGACCCGATCTCGAGGTGCTGGAGCAGAAGGCGCGCCAGATCAAGTCGGTGCTGACCGGCGTGAAGGGGATGGAGCATCTCACGGTGGTGCAGGAACTGGGTCAGCCCGCGCTCACCGTGGAAGTCGATCGGGCAAGGATTGCACGCTATGGCATCAACGCCGGCGACATCAATGGCCTGCTTGAGGCAGCAGTGGGCGGGGCGGTGGCCACCGAGGTGGCGCAGGGCGAGCGGCTGTACGACCTGGTGGTCCGGCTCCAGCCGCGGTTCCGGGAGAGCCCGCAGGCCATTGGCAACATCCGGGTCCCAGCGCCGGACGGCGAGCGCATACCGCTCAAGGATCTGGCAACGATCCAGATCTCGAATGGCGCATCGTTCATCTACCGGCAGGACAACTCCCGGTTCATCGGCGTGCAATATTCAGTGGAGGGCAGGGACCTGGCGAGCGCGGTGCGGGACGGGCAGGATGCGGTGCAGCGCGCCGTGACCTTGCCGGCGGGCTACCGCGTCGTGTGGGGCGGCGAATATCAGGAATACACCGCGTCGCGGGCCCAGCTGCGGCTCATCCTGCCGCTCACGCTGCTGGTGATCTTTCTCCTGCTCTTTGCGCTGTACGGGAACTTCAAGTTCCCACTCATCACCGTGGCGGGAGTGGTGCTGTCCGCGCCGGTGGGTGGGTTGCTCATGCTCTGGATTACCGGGACGCCGTTCTCGGTGTCGTCGGGGATCGGCTTCCTGGCGCTGTTCGGCGTCTCGGTGCAGACGGCCGTGGTGTACATCTCGTATGCCAATGAACTGCGAAAAGGCGGCGCCAGCATCCTGGACGCCACACGCGAAGCGGCGGTGCTTCGGCTTCGCCCCATCATGATGACGGCGCTGGTGGCTGCGCTCGGCCTGCTGCCGGCGGCATTCTCACACGGCGTCGGCTCGGATTCCCAGCGCCCGTTTGCGCTCGTGATTGTGGGCGGACTGATCTCCCGCCTGCTGATCAGCGTGTTCTCGATGCCGGCGCTTTACCAGATCGTGGCGCGGCAGGGGGATCGCCTGGAGGTGTGAGGGGCACGATGGGCGAGATGGGCACGATGGGCAGGAGATATGCCGGGTTAGCTTTGGCCCGCCCATCCCGCCCATCCCGCCCATCCCGCCCATCCCGCCCGTCTTGACCGCCCTGTCCGTCCTGGCTAGACTTCCCAGTCTGTCCCGGAACAGGCCGGGGTCAAGTCAAGCATCGAAGCAGGGATATGCCGACCATCAATCAGCTCATCCGGCACGGCCGCAAGCCTGCCGAGGCCAAGGACAAGTCACCGGCGCTCAAGGGCAACCCCCTCAAGCGCGGCGTCTGCACGCGGGTGTACACCACTACCCCCAAGAAGCCCAATTCGGCGCTCCGCAAGGTGGCCCGTGTCCGGCTCACCAACGGGTTCGAAGTGACGGCGTACATCCCCGGTGAAGGGCACAACCTGCAGGAGCACTCGATCGTGCTGATTCGCGGTGGCCGCGTGAAGGACCTGCCCGGCGTTCGCTATCACATCGTCCGCGGCGCGCTCGACTCGGCCGGCGTCAACGACCGGCACCGCAGCCGTTCCAAGTACGGGGCCAAGCGGCCCAAGGCGGCCAAGTGAGCCGGCGCAACAAGGCGGTCAAGCGGATCGTCCCGCCTGATCCGCGCTTCGACAGCCAGACGGTTTCCAAGTTCGTCAGCAACCTGACCTACGATGGAAAGAAGAGCACGTCCGAGCGCATTTTTTATGATGCCATGGACTTGATCGAAGAGCGCACTGGCCAGGCGGGCGTCGCCGTGTTCAAGCAGGCGGTCAACAACGCCAAGCCTGCCGTGGAAGTGAAGAGCCGCCGGGTAGGTGGCGCGTCGCTGCAGGTGCCGGTGGAAGTCCGGCCCGAGCGCCGGACGGCGCTGGCCATGCGCTGGCTCATCTCGTTCTCCCGCGCGCGCACCGAGAAGACCATGGCGGAGCGGCTTGCCGCCGAGCTCATTCTCGCGTCCAAGGGCGAGGGCAACACCATCAAGAAGAAGGATGATACGCACCGGATGGCCGAGGCCAACCGCGCGTTCTCGCATTATCGGTGGTGATGGGCGCGCAGTAGGGGCACGGCAAGCCGTGCCCCTACTGCGCGGGTGATGACGCATGGGGCGGCCGAATGGCCGCCCTTTTTGCTCTTGCTGGTCTCGCGTTCCTGGCGCAGCTTGGAAGGGTTCTCGACCCGCGACTCGCGACCCGCGACCTGCGACCCCCACTCCAGGAGCTTCCATGCGAACCCTCACCCTGCCCGTCGCCCTGCTGGCCCTCACGGCATGCGGCAACCTGGCCGAGCCGGGCGCTGGCCCTCCGGATGATCCGGATCTGCCGGCGCCGGCCGTTGGGTCGGTTACCGGTCGGGTGCTGTCCAAGGAATTCGGCGTCATGGAGGGCATCAAGGTCGTGACCAACCGTAGCGACCTCACGGCCACGACCGACGACCGCGGGGTCTGGTCCCTGAGCGGGGTGAGGCCGGGCCTGCTGGCACTCCAGCTGACCAACCTGCCGGCGGAGTGCAAGCCCCCGGAGGCCCGGGCGGTGGACCTGAACCCCGGAGGGACGGCGCGGGTGCGGTTCCTGGTGGACTGCTCGGGGGCTGCCGAGGCCACTGTGGGGAAGTAGCAGGGGCGGCTTGACTTCGGGACTTCGCCCGTTAACTTTTCGGGGCTCTGGCTTTCCAGGATTTCATGAAGCCAATGTGACATCGGGTGAAGTGACGGCGACAGCAGTACGCGCGCCACCTCTCGCCCTCCAAGGACAAACGCGTATCCCGCCCTCGGCGATGAGCTTCAGGAGCGGGACCATGCGGGCGAAAGCCCGGATGCCGCGCGGAGCGATACCACGGGATCACGGTCCCGGCTCGGTCGCCCCGCTTTTTCGCTGATAGGAACTGGAGAAGAATGCCCCGCTCGACCCCGCTCGATCGCTATCGCAACATCGGCATCATGGCCCACATCGATGCCGGGAAGACGAC
>DAIMFY010000085.1:0-7856 GCA_036724295.1 Gemmatimonadales bacterium
TGTCGGAGCAGAACTCCAAGGGCGTCGGCTTCCTCATGAAGAAGCACAAGATCACGGTGCTGAACGGCACCGGGACCGTCCTGGCCGGGCGCAAGGTGAAGGTCGGCAGTGACACTCATGAGGCGAAAAAGGCCCTCGTGCTCGCCACCGGCTCACGCGTCAAGGGCATCCCACAGATCGGGCTCGAGCTCAACGGCACCACCGTCATCTCGTCGGATGAAGCACTCTTCCTCGAGGCCGCGCCGAAGACCCTCGCCATCGTTGGCGCCGGCGCGGTCGGGACCGAGTTTGCCGACATCTTCAACGCCTTCGGCACCAAGGTCACGCTGATCGAGGCGCTGCCGCGCATCCTCCCGGTGGAGGATGCCGAGAGCTCCGACGCCGTGGCCAAGAGCTACAGGAAGCGCGGCATCGAGGTGTACGCAGGCGCCAAGGTAACCTCGGCCAAGGTGGCCAAGGACAAGGTGACCCTGCAGCTCGAAGTGGGTGGCGAGAAGAAGACGATCGAAGCCGAGAAGGTACTGATGGCGGCGGGGCGTGCCTTGAATACCGGTGACATGGGGTTCAAAGAGGCCGGCATCGAGCTGACCGATCGCGGCTTCGTGAAGGTGAACCTTGACACCCTGGAGACCACCGCCAAGGGCGTCTACTGCATTGGCGACGTGGCCGGCCCCCCCATGCTCGCGCACAAGGGGAGCCGGGAAGGCGTGGTGGTGGCCGAGCGCATCGCCGGCCACCATCCGCCGGCCATCAAGTACGACAACATTCCCAGCGTCACCTACTGCAAGCCCGAAGTGGCCAGCATCGGATTGACGGAAGACCAGTGCAAGGAACAGAAGCTGGAATTCCAGGTCGGGCGGTTCCCCTTCAGCGCCAACGGCCGGGCCCGGGCCACCAACGAGACCGAGGGCTTCGTCAAGGTCATCCGCGGCAAGAAGTACGGTGAGATCCTGGGCGCGCACATCGTGGGCGGGCATGCGTCGGAAATGATCCACGAACTCGCCGTCGCGCGCGAGAACGAGTTCACGGTCGAGGAAGTGGACCTGGCGGTGCACGCCCATCCGACGCTGAGCGAAGCGACGGCGGAAGCGTGCCTCGACTCGATGGGCCGCGTCATTCATATCTGACGTGACCCGCCCCGAGAGCGTTCCCACGCTGGAAGACCGCGCCGAGGCCGAAGCGGGTGCCCGCGCGGCAGCAGACGCCGACGTTCGGCGGCTCGCGCGACTGGCGCTGACGGGGGCAGCCTCGGGCGCATTCGCTGGCACGGCCGCCGTGATCGGTGCCATGGTCGCCGTGCTCCAGCTCCAGGCTCATACCTCGACCGACGAAGGAACCCTGGTCCTGCTCATCGCCGGTGGCACCATCGGTGGACTCGCCGTCAGCGCGGCGTGGTCCTGGTGGATTCTCGCGTCGATCGGCAACTGGTTTCGCCGGGGCATGCTCGCCACCGTGAGCGCCTTTGCCACCGTGCTGCTCATGCTGCTTGCCTTTCCTGTCCGAGGGCTCTTCGACACCACCGGCCTCATGGTCTTCGTCGCGGCCTGCCTGCTCATTGCGCTGTGGCTCGGCCGCCGAGCGCGCAGGCTGGTGGCCTGATCGGGCGGTTGCTTTGGCGACGCAATTCCGCCATTCTCCGAACCATGTCAGACGAAGCGAAGCGAGGGGCCGGCGCCCAGGCAGACCAGCGAGTGGAGGACATCCTGCGTGCGGCCCGTCGCTGGGCCGCCGAGGCTCCGACGGCGCTCGAGCCGGCCATCCGCGCGGTATGCATCCGGCTGGCGGAAATGGTGGCCGACCAGCGGCATTACCTCGCGCCGCTGCCGGAGCCGCAGGAAAGCGAACGGCGAGAAGTGCTCACACTCGTGGCCGAGCGGTTGCGGTCGTCAGCCGTCACCAAGGATGTGAAGCCGCACCTCGCCGCCCTGGCGGAGATGGAGCTCCGCTCCACCGGCTCGTGGTCGCTGGTGGCATCGGCGCAGAACGAGTGGATCGAGACCGCCATCCGTTACCTGGAGCGGTGTGCGGAGGCGCTACCGGTGAGCGATCGGCCCGATCCCTACTGGGCCGATGACGTCGTGGCGGGCATTATTGCTTCTGCACGGGCCCTGATCGGCGTGGATGAATTGCAGGCGCGCACTGAAGCGCGCTATTCGGGCGGTGTGCCGCGGCCGGTGATGCCGCCTGAGGAGAGTTGAGAGCTCTCAACTCTCAACTCCCTGCCCCATCAATTCGAAAAACCTCCCGAACACCCGTATCCCATCCCATAACTGCTGCAGGTCGAGCTTCTCGTTCGGCGAATGAAGACCGTCGTCGGGAAGCCCGATGCCGGTCAGGACCACCGGTGCGCCTCGCTTGCCCAGCGCGGCCACGACGGGAATGGATCCGCCCGCCCGGACTGCGATCGCCGGGCGGCCGACCACCTCGGAAAAGGCCTGGTCGAGGCGCTGGAATACCGGATTGGACACGTCCACCTGGACCGGATCGGCGCCGTGGATGGCGGTCACCGAGACATCCGCCCACGCCGGCGCGAGTGACTGCACGGTCCGCGCAAGCGCGTCCCGCACTCCAGCGAACGTGAGGCCCGGCACCAGGCGCAGGCTGACCTTGGCGGTGGCCACAGCCGGAATCACGGTCTTGGCTCCCTCGCCCACGAACCCGCCGCGAATGCCGTGGATCTCGAAGGTCGGGAGCGCCCAGGTCCGCTCCATGATCGACCGGTCGGCGAGTCCGGTCAGCGCCTTCCCGGTGATCTCCCTGGCCAGGTACTGATCGGCATCGAGCGGCAGTTTCCGCCAGGCCGCGAGCTCGGCTTCGGTTGGCGGGACCACCTGTTCGTAGAGGCCCGGAATGTTGATGGTGCCATCGGCCGACTTGAGCGCTGCAAGGACGCGCGTGAGTGTTTCCAGCGCGTTCGGTGCGACACCGCCGTACGTCCCCGAGTGCAGGTCGCGCTGCAGCGTCCGCACCTGGATTTCGGCATAGCACATTCCCCGCAGTGCGGTGTAGACGGCCGGCCACCCTGGCGCGTAGTAGTTCATGTCACACACCAGGACCGCGTCGGCCTCGACCCGCCACGGGTCTCGCTCGAGCACCTCGGCGATGACATCGCCGCCGCACTCTTCCTCGCCCTCGATCAGGAACCGCACGTTGATGGGTGGAGTCTGTCCACTGCCGGTCGTCGCTTGCCACGCCTTGAGGAGGCAATAGACCTGTCCCTTGTCGTCGGCCGCACCACGGGCAAAGAGCTTCCCCTCACGTACAGTGGGCTCGAACGGCGGCGAACGCCATTCGTCCAGGGGGTCGGGCGGCTGGACATCGTAATGACCGTAGATCAGCAGGGTGGGCCGCCCCGGCGCGGCCGGCCCTTCCGCCCAGACGACGGGGTGTCCGCGTCCCTCGAGCAATTCGACCGTGGGGCACCCGAGCGCACGAAAGCGCTCCTCCAGCCAGGTCGCCGCGCGGCGGCAGTCCTCGGCGTGGTCCGGAAGCGTGCTGATGCTGGGAATCGCGAGAAACTCGGAAAGTTCCCGCAACATTGCCTGCTGGTCGCCGCGCATGTTGCTCGTCATGAAACGCCGCTCGTATGCTGGAAGTGGACCTGAGCCAACCATCCAAGGTAACGGCATCCCGGGAATGGACGAACCGCTCACGTGACGCGTCGAAACGCGATGAGGTGAGCAGACTCACAGAGCGGCGACGGCGCCATCGCTAAACTGTGTGCTCACGACTGGCGCCGAGTGACTCCGGGCCAGTCTCAAGCGCTCTACCGCAAAAGAGGCGTAACGTTATGAGACACCGTATTCCACTACTTTCCACTGGACTGGTCCTCGGCCTGCTGGCGATGGGTGCCGGAACGGCGCAGGCGCAGGATGTGACCAAGCCCAACGAGAAGGCGCTGCAGAAACAGTGTCTTTCTCTCGCCCAGCGTGACAGCGCTCGGGACAACTCCAACATGGCTGCACCGGCCCCCGCCGTGAGCGATTCCATTCGCACGATGTGCGACAGCGTCAACGCGGCCAACCCGGATTTCCAGAAGCAGATCGAGAAGCAGAACAAGGACAAGTATCCTGATGCGGCGAAGCCCGGTCAGGACACCACCGCCTCGACCCAGGAAGCTTCCCCGGGCATGACGTCGGTGAGCCCGGCGACGCCAGCGGCACCGCCGGTGACCACGGGTGACAACACCGCGCAGCCGGCCACGCCGTCTTCGGCGGCCACTCCCCCGGATGTCAATCGTCCGACGGATAGCACGTCCACGGCTACGCCGCCCAGCTCCACGAGCTCGACGCCGCAGTAACGCAGGTTCGTCGGGTTGCACAGTAACAGCCGCAATAAACGCCCCGGCCGCTCGCCGGGGCGTTTGCTCTGGGGACATTGAGGGACGCCGGGTAAGGGCAAGACGATGGCCCTTCCCCTGCGAGCCTACGGGCTTCCTACCGCTGCATGCAACCGTGCAAATGCGTCATCTCCCCTGGCCCCCTCCATCAGCCGCTTCAACTCCGCCACCGTCAGCGCGATGTCGGCGCCGTGCTGCTGGTAATACGACTCGAACCAGTCCAGGTGCGAGCGGTAGATGGTCGCGCCGATGAGCCGGGCATTGTTCACCGGCCGTTCCGGCACCGGGCCCACGGTGTAGGTGCGGAGCGAGTCCCGAAGCGGGCCCTCGAGCTGTGAGCGGGCCCAGCGGCCCTCCGCGAGCCGGCCCGAGTCCAGAGCCGCGGAGTCGGGCCTGGTGGCGTAGAAGCGATCGAGCCGACCTGTCAGCTCCGTGTAGAAGGCGCCGAGCATGATTTCATCGTGCCAGCGATCGGCGGCCCGGCGAGCGTCCAGTGTGTCACCGCGTTCGCGGAAGAAGCGTTCCGCCGCGCGATAGCCTGCGAGCTGCGCAAAGCTTTCGTTGAAGGGCGTGGCGCTCGGCACGTAGAGCGAGTTATGCGCGATCTCGTGGAACACCGTCGCGGCCAGCTCCATGGAGTCGGCGCTCAGCGCCGTGGAGAGGAGCGGGTCCTCGAACCAGCCGAGGGTGGAGAACGCTCCTGAGGGACGCAGGTAGGTGTCGTAGCCGCGCCCGGCCAACTTGTCGGCTTCGCGCTGGGCGGCGTCGGTCTCGAAGAAGCCCTTGTACGGCATCCGGCCGACGATGGGCCACTTCCAGGTGTACGGGCAGATGCAGTTCGGGGGGGCGGCCTGGAGCACCAGGAGCAGGGTGTCGCGGCCCACATCCGCATAGGTCGTGTAGGTGTCGCCGGCATCGAGGCCGAGCGAATCGGCGTAATCGCGCACGGCGAGGACCAGTCGCAGCGATGAACGCAACTCTGGCGGCGTGGCGGAGTCAGCCACCAGCCGCGCGATCGACTCGCGCGACTGCAGGATGCGGGTCTCCTCGAGGCCAGCCCGCGTGACGTAGCGTACGTCATCGCTGGCGACGTAGGCGGTGCCCGCCCCCGCCACCAGCGCGCCGACGATGATGAGGAAAATCATGCAGCCTCGCCGTCGCACCAGGTCAGCGCACCCGCGCGATGCCGATGCGCGGCACGGCGGTGGCCGGGATGGAACGGCGCAGGCTGTCCGTGAGCTGCAACGTCACCGCCGCAGAGCCCGGCGCCTGGAGCACACGAAGGTGAAGGCCCGAGCCCGCGCGGAGCGTACCCTTGCGGTCATAGGCGCCGGCCGTGACGCTATCGGGCCGCAACGGGAACGCCAGCGGGAAATCCGCGGGATCCTGCGAATGCAGGTCGGCGAAGGTGGCGCGGAAGTTCCAGCTGGTGTAGCGCAATCGGGGCTCCTGGGTTACGAACCCGGGGAGGTCGTCGAGGTAATTGGCCAGCTGCCACTGGGGCACCAGGGTGCTGAACGGCACGCCGGTGACGGCGGCAACGTTGTCGGCGCCCAGCTTGCTGGTGGCCACGAGTGTCCGCGTCAGCGTAACACCAATCTGGTCGCCGCCGAACTGGTCCACCAGCCACCGCACGAAGAGCCAGTTGGCACCCCGCTCCTCGAGCAGGCCACTCGACGAGCTCGGTTCCACCAGAAAGAATGATTCGGGATCCGTGAGATAGCCATAGGCGTTCTGGACGTCGCCCACCTGGAACTGGGTGCGGCAGTCCTGGTTGACGCAGTACTGGTCGGGGATGCTCAGCCCCCCGATTTCCTCGGCCAGGTGTGACAGCCCCTCGTTGAGCCAGGTGTCCTCGCTCAGTCCGCCGCGCTGCAGTACATGCTGGTTGTAGCTGATCATGTGCTGGAATTCGTGGATGAACGTCGGCGCGAGGTACGATCGCGCGAAGTCGTGCGAGATGCTGCATCCGGCGTTGTCCGGGTCAGGCACCAGGCCGTAGAAAACCTCGCCCCCGTTGGAGCCGGGGTTTCCCGGCAGCAGGTCGTTCCCGTAGAAGAAGCCGAGGATGACGCTGCCACTCGCAGTGCAGTCAGGGCTGAGTGCATTCACCTGGTCGGTGAGCAGCACCACAACGACGCCATTGTGATCGAGGTCCGACTCAGCGCCGAAGGAGGTGGTGTCGAGCGGGTAGAGGTAATTGTCGAACAGAAAGCCGGCGGAATCGATGTCGGCCTGGGTATAGCCGGCGGCGGGGACGGTGTTGTCGAGGTAAATGGCACCCTTCGGTCCCACGTACTTCGCCGTGGCCGTGACATCTGCAAAGCTGGTGCAGTCGATCGTCCGGCAGACCTTGAAGGTCCGCTGGCCTCCCACCACCGGTGGCACGGCGACCACGCTCGCGCTGATCCGCGCCCGGCTCAGCGCCACGGCGCCGGGGGCCTCGGCCAGGGCACGCTCGCGGCTCCTCAAGCGCGCGTCAAAGGCAAGGTTGGGCCGCAGGCCGCCAGGCTCCAGCAGCCGCTGCTCCCGACCGACCGCCGGCAGTGCCCCGCGCGAGGCCGTGAGACCACTGGCGCCACCGCGAACTTCGTAGCTGGTGGAGATGCCGGATGCTGCTTCGCGGCCATTGGTGGCTGCGGCCATGTAGAGATATTCGGCGCCGCCTGGACCAGCGGCGGGGAATCGGAGGCAGCCGTTGTTGGCCGAGGGATCAACGACGGTGGCCTGGCCCGGGCTGAGATTGACTTCCGTGACACCGGTGCAGGCGACATTACCGGGAGGCGGCGTCGTGTCGTCGGGGGGATTGCCGGGGCCAACGGGCTCGCCTGCACACGCTGAAAGGGCGACTGCACCGGCCAGGAGCAGCCCCACCACCACCTTGTTTCCCACCATTTGCCTCCAGGCCGCCGGCAGGCCGCGGTCGGGGTGTTTAAGCGTAGGCATCCCAACGCCTTTTGACAATCGAGAATCCGGCCGATAGCTTCCCGCAGTGAGACACAGAAATCAGTGTAATGTTCCGTTCCGCAACGGCTGGCAGGGCTTCCCGCGGCCGACGTGCCCTTCCCCGACCCGACCTCGCGTCTTCGGCAGGCCGACTTTTCAGCAAGAAGCGGGCGAGCCTCGGCGCGGGGTCCGGTAGACGTCATGGCGTTCGTTCACCTGCACACGCACAGCGAATATTCCCTGCTGGATGGGGCCAACCGGATCGGCGATCTCGTCTCGCATACCCGGCGCCTTGGCATGGATTCACTGGCGGTGACCGACCACGGCAACTTGCACGCGGCCTGGACCTTCTACGAGGCTGCCCGGGCGCAGCAGCTGCGGCCCATCCTGGGCTTCGAGGCCTATCTTGCCTTCGGGCCACGCCAGGAGCGGGACAAGCCCAGCTGGGCTCCAGCCAATTACAGCCATCTGGTACTACTGGCGCGCAATCGCGAGGGGTACCGGAATCTCGTTCGGCTCTCCTCAATCGGATACACCGAAGGTTTCTACCGGCGGCCGCGCATCGATCGTG
>DAIMFY010000086.1:0-4084 GCA_036724295.1 Gemmatimonadales bacterium
ACGTACTTGCCGTACTCCTTCAGCTTGATCACCATCGCCGAGAAGTCACTGTCGCCCGACATCACGATGAACGTGCCGATCTCGGGACGGGTGAAGATCAGCTCCACCGCGTCAATGGCGAGCCGGATGTCGGTGGCGTTCTTCTTGGTGGTGCCGAAGGCGGGCGCGAAGATCAGGTCAATGGACGATTCCGACAGCGGCACGATGTACTGGGGATAACGTCGCCAGTCGGCATAGGCGCGCTGGACTGCCACCTTGCCCTTGATGATGTCGCTGTTGAGGAGGTTCTTCAGTTCCTTGGTGAGGTCGGAGCGGATGCCGAGGGTAACGTTGTCGAAGTCGATCAGGAGGGCCGCATGGGGAGCGAGCGGCGCGAGTTCGGCCGAACGGCCGGGACGCAGGTGTGAATAATTCACGTCGGTTGTGGGTCAGGGCCGGTGCCCAGGGCGGCACCGCAGGGTGCCGCCGCCAGGCGATCAGCGCGTGATTCTTGGCCGGCTCCGGCGCGGTCACCCGGCGGGCCATCGCATCGGCATCGGAGCACGCCACTGCGCTCCGCCGCGACAGCGCCGCCGCGGAACAACGCGGCGGACAACGGCGCCCACCGATTATCGGCGAGCCGCAGAAATGTAGGGAGGTGGTCGGAAATTGGACAGGGGAGAACGGCTACCGTCTTCAGCCTGGCACCGGCAATGGAAGGGTAAATCTGAAGCTGGTCCCCTTGTCCTGCTCGGTGTCGACTTCCAGCCGGGCGCCCATGGCCTCAACCAGCTTGCGGCAGATGCTGAGCCCGAGGCCGGAGCCCGAAAAGGCATACTCGCCTTCCCGCTGGCGCCGGCGGAACGGCTCGAAGAGCGTCGCCATCCTCTGAGGTGGTATGCCGCGTCCAGTGTCACGAACGGTGAATGCGACCGCATCAGTTCCCTCGTCGCGCCCGGTTACCTCGACGTAGCCCTCACTGGTGAACTTGAGGGCGTTCGTGGTGAGGTTGAGCAGGACCCGGCTGAGCGCCACTGGATGGCCAACCCGGAAATCCTGCTGCGGACCCGACAACCTGACTTCAAGGCCCTTTTCTTCGGCGATCGGCAGGATGATGTCGCGCACCGAGTCGAGGATGTCGGCCACCGAGAACGGGATCGGCTCCAGGTCGACCAGGCGGTCACCGCCGCGGGCCAGCTCGATCACGTCGCTGGCCATGGACGAGAGCCCGAACGCCGCACTGTAGATCAACCCCAGCTGGCGCTCCTGCACCTCGTTGATCGGGCCGCTCCGACCCCGTTGCAGCGTCTCGGCCAGGAAGAGGATGGACGTCAGCGGCGAGCGGATATCATGGGCGACTTCCACCACCAGCTCGAGGCCGTCAGGACCGGACAGCCGGTCGGAGAGGTGTTGCGCCCAGTCGGGCTCGAGCGAATGACCCACCCGCTCCATCACATCCAGCAGCCGCAGCAGCTGGCTCGAGTCCGGGGCGGGAACGAGCGCCGAAGCCTCACGAATGAACTCGGTGCGCACCAGCCGGAGCAGCCGGCGCGACAGCTGGGTACGCGCGAGCAGCGAGGCATCGAGCTCCAGCCCGGACGCGCCGGCGCAGAGCGCTGCGGCGAGCGCCGCGAGGTGCTGACCCGCCTCCGCCGGCGATACCGCGTGCTCCACCACCTTCTCCCATTCGCTGCCAACCCGCTCCACCGCCCGGCGCAGCGCTTCCCACAGCGCGGGGGCGACGGCAACGCCCGGCGGCCGGGAACCGTCCCAGACCACCTCGGCACTGCCAGGACTCGGCGGCGCGCCGGCACGACGCCGCTCGCCGCTAGTGGGATGGGCGATATCCACGCTCACTCGTCTGCCATTGTCTCGGAACGCTGAAAGTCATGCTTGTCCATCAGCCGGTACAGGGTCGTGCGATCGATACTGGCGAGCCGCGCCGCCTTGGACATGTTGCCGCCGGCGCGATTGACCAGACGGGCAAGATACTCCCGTTCGAACTGCGCGATCACCTTTTCCTTGGCCGGATGGTATGCCTCATTCAGGAGCGCCGAGGGCGCGCTCACCAGCTCAGTGGCGCCATCGCCTTCATCCTCGTAGATGGGGATTTCATCGGGCTGGATGAGCTGGTCCGGTTCGGCCAGCACCGCCACGTGCTCGATGACATTCTGCAGCTCGCGCACGTTGCCGCGCCAGGGCCGCGAGCGCAGGAAGGCAATGCTCTCTTCGCTGAGCCGGGGCATGCGGTCGCCCATCTGGCGGTGCCGCTGCCAGAAGACGGTCAGGAAGTGGTTGGCCAGCAGGGGAATGTCTTCCAGCCGCCGGCGCAGCGGGGGCAGCTTGATGGGCACTACCCGCAGCCGGTAGAAGAGGTCGCTGCGCAGGACCCCCTGATCCACCGCTTCCTGCGGGTCGCGGTTAGTGGCGGAAATGAACCGGACATCCACCACCGCATCCTGTGTCTCCGAACCCACTCGCCGCACCACCCCGTCCTGGATGACACGCAGCAGCTTGGCCTGGAGCGGCAGCGTCATCTCCGTCAGTTCGTCGAGAAAGAGGGTGCCGCCGTTGGCGGTTTCGAGCAGGCCGGGCTTGTCACGGTCGGCACCGGTGAAGGCGCCCTTGCGGTGGCCGAACATCTCGCTTTCGAGCAGGGGCTCGGGCAGCGCCGCACAGTTGATGGGGACCAGCTGACGGCTGGCGCGGCGGCTGTACTGATGGATGAACTGGGCGATGACTTCCTTGCCGGTGCCGCTCTCGCCGCTGATGAAGACCGACGCATCGGTGGCGGCCACCTTCCGCGCCAGTTCGACCGCCTTCCGGAAGGAAGGCGAGATGCCGATCAGGGCGATCTTGTCGCTGTGCCCATGCTGCTTCTGGAGCTGCAGGCGAAGATCCTGGGCCTCGCGTCCCACCATTACCGCGTGGGAGGCACGGCCGATCAGGACCTGCAGGTGCGTGGCCGAAAAGGGCTTGGGGAGATAATCCCAGGCGCCGGCCCGCAGCGCCTCGATGCTGCTGGTTACGCTGGGATTGCCGGTCATGACCACCACGATCGTGTCGCGATGCGCCTCCACGGCTCCCCGCAGGATCTCGAGCCCCGAGACCTGCGACATGTACAGGTCCACGAGAATGATGTCGAACTTCCGCCGGCGCACCGTCTCCAGCGCCTCTTCGCCCCGGCCGATGATCGTGACATTGAATCCGTCCATCTGCAGCACGCTGGCGCAGCTTTCCCGGAGGGTGCGCTCGTCGTCCACGACCAGGACCCGGATGCTCGCCTTGACCTCTGGCGGGATCGAAAGCGGGTCGCGCGCCGGATCCGACGGATTGGCCGGGTCGGCTTGCGGGGCGGTGTAGGCCAGCGAGCTACTCATGGTCTTCTCCTCGAGCGGACTCCAACCACAGGAGTCTCATGGAAACCACAACAAATGGAACCGAGCCAACGAACCTGTGCCGCGGACGCCACATGACCATGTTGCGTCAACATCGCAATTATGTAGCTTCAGCGCAACGGCCCGCATGGGTGGGCGACCGAGTCGCCTTCCGGACGCATCACCCCTGCAAACCTAAGTCCACGACGGACGGCATTACCGCAACGGGTTGCCGGAAGCTGGGGCGCGGTATTCAGTTTGCGTGGGGGATGGGTGTCGCTGCCCGGCTAATCGGGCGGGGCAGCACCCAGGTTACCGTGGAGTCTTGCAATTATGGCTGGCAACATGCTTCCGCCGGGCTCGAGCGAGGGACTGGTCCATCAGCCGCCCGTGACATCCCCTGCCCCGTATGATCCGGCCGGCGCCCTTGGCGAGCCGGCCGCCGGGGCCGGGTTTTCCGTTGGCCGGATGTTCTCGGCCATTCGTCGCTTTCGCTGGCTCATTATCGCCATCGTCCTGGCCGGCACCGGCATCGGACTTGTCGCGACCCACTTCATCCAGCCCGTTTACAACGTCACCTCCACCATCTGGATCCGCAGCGCGGAAAACCAGCGCGAGCCCAATCAGGGCAAGGGCATCGTCGAGGGCCAGAACTGGGTCGAACTGCTGACCACCAACGTGGTGCTCGATACCGTGGTGGTGAAGGAAAAGCTGTACCTGGAGCCCAG
>DAIMFY010000086.1:4184-7811 GCA_036724295.1 Gemmatimonadales bacterium
CAGAACACGGTGATGACCGATTACTTCCAGAAGCGGGTGGAGCTGGACCAGATCAAGAACGACCAGCAGCGCCTGGCCGATGCGCTGCAGAAGGCACGGAGTGGCCAGAAGATCACCGACGAGCTGCAGACAATTCCTTCGGTGCTGAAGGCGCCCGAACTCAACCGGTCGCTCGCGGCGCTCGGCACCGCGGAGCAGGAGCTGGAAGCGCTCAACTTCCGCTACACGCCGCAGTCGCCCAACGTGCAGGAAGCCCAGGCCAAGGTGGACACCCTGCGGCAGCAGGTAGTCCCGACCTATATCAATGCGCTGTCGAATGCACTCAAGGCGCAGGCGATGGCGCTCTCAAGCCAGATCAACCAGGCCAGCACCGAGATCCGCCAGATCCCGGGGCGCATGATCACGGAACAGCAGCTCACCCGCGATCGGGACATCCTGGCGCAGATGTTCGCCAACATCCAGCTCCAGTACCAGAATGCGCGCCTGCTTGAGGCCAGCTCCACGCCCGATGTGCAGGTGCTCGATCCGGCAGTGCCGCCGCAGCGTCCCTCGAGTAACAGCGCCATCGTGCTGGTGCTCGCGGCGTTTGCCATCAGTCTCGGCCTGGCGCTCGGACTGGCTGTCCTGCTCGATCGGCTCGACAAGCGCTTCCGCTATCCGGAGCAGGTCACTCGCGAGCTGGGCCTGAGCATTCTCGGCGCGGTGCCCGCCATCCGGCAGGTCCGGGGTGAACAGTCACCAGAAGAAGCGGCGCAGGTGGTCGAGGCGTTCCGCACCATCCGGATGAACATTGCCCATGCCTATGGTGCGGCTGGCCCGGTAATGCTGACGGTATCGAGCCCCAGTCCGGGCGACGGCAAGTCGCTCGTCTCCTCCAACCTGGCGCTCTCGTTTGCCGAAGCGGGCTACCGCACCCTGCTCATCGATGGCGACATTCGCCGAGGCGAGCTGCACCGGATGTTCAGCATCGACCGGCGGCCCGGATTGCTCGATCACCTGTCGGGCCAGGGCACTCTCGACGACGTGCTGCGTGCCACCACACACCAGAATCTCTCGGTGATCGCATGTGGCACCCGGCATCACCACGGCCCCGAACTGCTGGGATCGGCTGCCATGCGGGACATGATGGCCGCGCTCAAGAGCCGCTTCAACGTCATCATCGTGGACAGCCCGCCGCTGGGCGCCGGCATCGACCCTTTCGTCCTGGGTACCGCGACTGGCAACATGCTGCTGGTGCTGCGTTCCGGCGAGACCGAACGGGAGATGGCCGAAAACCAGCTCAAGCTGATGGACCGGCTGCCCATCCGCCTCCTGGGTGCGGTGCTCAACAGCGTGAACACCTCGGACAACGCCTACAAGTACTACCGCTATGTGTACGGGTATACCGCGGATGAGGAACCGGCGCAGCTGGAAGGTGCGTCGTAGGTCGTAGATCGTAAGTCGTAAGTCGTAAGGGAAAGCCCCTCAGCATCGGCCGAGGGGCTTTTCTACAGGTCATACGACTTACGTCTTACGACTTACGACTCAATTCTCCCCCGCATACCCCCGGGCTCGTTCCTCGCCACCTTCCTCGCGGAGGCCTCGCAGCGCCGTGGTGGCACGGAGCAGCAGTTCCACTGCATCCGCATCCGACGTGGCGAAATCTTCCACGGCGCAGTAGCCGGCCTGGAGACGGAGGCGGCGCGGTCCGCCTGCCAGGGGCACGGAGGTGCCGTCGAAGGAGTTGCCGAGGCGATTGACCATCTGCAGCGCGGCCTCGGCGCCTGTGGCAGGAGCTATGACGCCGAATTCGTTGGTGCCAAGACGACCGACTGCATCGGAAACACGGCCGGCCTGGCGGAAGACCTGACCCACATGCTCGGCCAGCACTTCTTCGTCCTCGTCCGACAGCTCATCGGGAAGGTCAGAATCGGAGGCAAAGACCACCGCCGCCAGCGGATAGTGGCGCCGCTGCGCTTCCGACCCGATTTCGCGCGCCCGCCGGGCAAGACCGCGCATGTTGTAGAAGCCGGATGCGCTGTCGAGCAGGGATTCATCCCGCAGGGCGTCGGTGGCAACCTTGGCCTGGATGAAGGTGCGCATCTTGAGGAGGAGCGCCTCGCCGTCCACCGGCTGGCCCAGAAATTCCCACGCACCGGCGCGGTAGGCCTCGAGCCGTTGGGCGCGGCCGGAGGGTCCGGCGGTGGTGATGAGGATGGGCGTGCTGGGCCCAAAGCGCGGATCATCGCGCAAAAGGCGGCAGACGTCGAAGCCGTGCATGTCCGGCATCTGCGCGTCGAGGATGATGAGGTCGGGCGACTCCTGGCGGGCACGGTCCACGGCCTGGCGACCGGTATGAGCCCGTGTAACGGCGTATCCGTTCGGGGCGAGAATGCTCTCCAGCGAGCGCGCCGACCATTCCTGGTCATTGGCAATCAGCACGAGCGGCAGCACTTCGGCGGGCTCACGTCGGGCCATGGTTCCTCGTGGGGCTGGTACGTAGTGGGCGGTTCGGAACTCCACGGCTCTGCCCCGAAGGCAGAAACGGCGGTTCCTCTACCGCAGGACTCGTGCGGGTTTGCTCGGTACTCTCAAGTTGTTATGGAATAACAGCTTGCGATAATCGGCCTGGGTGGAGGCACGCTGCATAGCAGGGGCCGCGCAACAGTTGGCGCGCCACGCTCCAGTTAAGCTGTCATTGACGGTGGGGGAAGGATGCTTCAGGTGTGGCCTTGAGTCAACGGCCCGCCGAAGGTTCCCGCCCCTCATCCTGCCCGGTCATGCCAGTGAAAGAGCTTGGTGGACAAGCACTTACCGCCGAGGCAGAAGATAGTGTTGCATCGAGGCGCAGCCCGGATCGGTCCGGCGTCATCCTTGAAGTAGGTTGAGCTGGTCCGTCCCTTCCGGGCGGTCCATGGGGGAAAGCCAAGGCATGAGTCATCAGGATTCGACGGCAGGCCAATCGAGCAGACAGCCTGATACCTCCGGGCAGGGCTCCGCGGAAACGGGAGAACTGGACGAGGAGTTGTCACGCTTTGCCCACCGGCTGGCTGGCTTCGGGCTGGGCGAGGCGCTCGATGCCCTGCTGGCGCGCCGGGACATCGAAAACCCGGCAATCGGCCCTGATCCCGACCCGGAGCCGTGCTGAGCGGCGCCAGGGCAGCAGTTCTACCGTGAGACGGCTCACGGGTCACGGCCGGCAGTGCGTTAGGTTTCACGGGCCGACCATGCGGGATGCTGATTTCTCTTTCACGGGATACGGACACCCATGCGCTTCACGATTCCCTGCCTGATCACTGCCCTTGTCGCCGCCGCCGCGCCGTTCAGGCTGGCAGCGCAGGACACGACCAAGGTGGAGCTCGGCGCGCGGGCCATGGCGTCGCGCGCCGAGCTGGAGGGCGTGCTGCAGAGTGCCTCGGGCGACCAGCGCGTGGCCATCCAGAACCGGCTCGAGCGCGGCGATTTCAACGCCGGCGATCTGATCGCCCTGACCGTGGTCGAGGAAAGCACCCTTACGGATACGTTCACGGTGCGCACCGGCCAGGTGCTCAAGCTTCCCAATATCCCCGAGTTCTCGCTCCACGGCCTGCTGCGCTCGGAGCTGCAGGATTTCATGGCCAGGAAGATTGCGGAGTACGTCCGCAATCC
>DAIMFY010000087.1:0-7690 GCA_036724295.1 Gemmatimonadales bacterium
GCTTCGCCCTGCGTGGCAGCTACAGCTACGCGCCAGCCAACAATGTTGACCTGGCTGTGAACCAGACGGCGCTGGATGACGAAGAGAAGCTGCAGGGCCTCGCGGTCGGCGGCGGGCTGAATTATGACACTGGAACGTTCAGTCTAGGCCTGGATTACGCCTTCCGTTACATGGGCGTCCTGGGCGGCACCAACTTCTTCACCTTCAGTCTCGGCTGGTAAGGCTGATCCTGGCGGCGGGCGTTCACGTGAGGCGCCCGCCGCATCGCCCATGTCCAAGGTGGAATGAGTTGCGCGTCTTACTCAAAGCCGACCGTCGTGGCCGGCGGTACAAAAACTCATTCCGGGGCAGTTGAATGTTTCATTCAGTACTGACGCTGGCAGCGCTTCTGTCGCTCTGGCCCGCGTCGGAAACACACGCGCAGGATTCGTTGCAGGTGCGCGTCGTTCGCTATTACCGGCCCGACGCGTCACAGACGCTGGTCAAGGCCTTCGTGAGCGTGCCTTACTCGCTCCTGCAACCGCCGGCCAGCGGGTCCGGCGACGGCAGCATGGTCTACACGATCAGCGCGCAGGTTCTCGACTCCAGCGGCCTCGCGCTGCTGGCTGAGCCATGGACCTGGAACAAGCGGGTTCCGGCCGGCGCCAAGGTCCTCGGCGCGTCTGGTCTCGAACTGCTCGAATTCCCGGTAGTTGCGGGTCGCTACACGATGCAGGTGACGATGACGGACAGCGTCTCCGGACGCTCGGCCCAGGCGCAGGCCACCGTGATCGGATACGCCACCCCGCCGACGGCGAGTGACCTGCTGTTGTCACCCGCCATGCGTACTGCCGGTGATGGGGACAGCGTTCCACAACCGGGCGAGATGCGACGCGGTAATACGATCGTGGTGCCTGCGGTGGAGTTGCGCCTGACGCCGGTCCGGACCACGGCGTACTACCTGCTCGAAGCGTACAGCGGGAAGCCGGATGAAACGTCCGGCACGATGCAGGTCTCGGTAGTGGATGCGTCGGGAAAGTCGCTGTTGCGCACGGCCGCCTCGGCGGTTCCGGTTCCGGTGGGCGGCGGCACCTTGCAGGGGCAGCTGGATCTCGATGGGCTGCCGCCGGGCGAGTACGAGTTCGTAGTATCGCTGGACTTGAACGGGCAGCAGGTCGAGCGTCGCGCGCCGTTCGAGATGATGAGCATGCAGGAAATGCTCGCGCGGGACAGCGCACGCGGCGGTGCCCTGGCGACGGCGGTGGGGGGGGCAGCGCAGGGAAGCGATGAGGCATATTTCGCGGCCATGGACGAAGCCCAGCTCGATTCCGCGGCAGCGCCGCTCATCCTGATCGCCAAGCAGAGTCAGGTGCGCGCGTACTCACAGCTGTCGGTCAGCGCCAAGCGGCGGTTCCTGGTGGATTTCTGGAGCAAGCTTGACCAGCAGCCGGAAACGCCCGTCAACGAGACGCGCCAGCGATTCTACCAGGCGATCGCCTATGCCGACCAGGCGTTCCGGGTTGGCCGCGGCACGCAGGAACCAGGATGGCGCACCGATCGAGGCCGCATCTACACCAAGTACGGTGCCGCGTCCGATCAGCTGACTCGCGTCCCGACCGGGTTCGCGCCGGCGTACGAGGTGTGGCGGTATACGCGAGGCAAGGCCCGCTACTACGTGTTCGCGGACCAGAACGGCTTTGGAGCATACAAGCTGATTTTCACCAATGACCTGACGGAAACCGGCGTGCCGACCTGGCGCGATATTCTGGGGGCGGCGGCCGTGCAGGACATCAGCCAGTATCTTGGGATTGATTTTACCGGTGGTTCAGCGGCCCCCTTCTGAGCCGCCTGCGCGGTGCGTGACAGAGGATGCTGGAGAGGGCCCGGGCGCGTGTCCACATTTCGATTGGAATGAGGTGCCAGACATGAAGCGTATCTTGCGTGGTGCTGTTCTATTCGCCCTGACTGCGGCGCTCGGAGCATGCGGGACCGAGCCCGACGAATTTGCCGACGGAACCCCGGACCACATCGTGGCCGAACCGACGGCTGTCTTCATCTCGAGAACGGACAGCCAGAACGTCCGGATTCGAGTCGTGGACCAGCAAGGCACATCGATGCTGCAGCCGATCTCGATTACGGGTGTGGGTGCTGGCATCCACGTCCGGCCAGACTCGGCTTTCCGTCCGATTTTCCACGGCGACACCCTGGTCTTCAACCCGACCACCACCGAGCTTCGGGTCTGGGTGAGCACGACCGAACTCGCCAACTCGTCCTTCACCATCACCAGTGGCGACCTGACGCTCGAGGTGCCAGTGGTGGTCACGCCGAACACCGCCGAGAGCTTCCCGTTCTCGACGACCGCACCGGCGCTGGGCGAGATCGTCACGGCGTCTACCTCGTCAGATCTTCTGTTCACGGACTCGACAAAGGTCGTGTTTGGTGCGGATACCCTGACTCCGATCAGCGTCGCCGAGGGCGGTTCGTCACTGATGTTCAACGCTGGTCCTGACCTGATCGGTCCGGCCGTGTTCACCAACGTGACCCTGACCTACAACTCGAATATCGTCTTCTCCGTGACAGCGGCGGACACGCTGAATTCTCCTTCGAGCATCCAGCCAATCGAATTCAGCAACCGCACGCCTGGCATCGGCGAGCCCATCACTGTCACCGCGCCCGCCGGCGTGATCTTCACGCCGGAAACCGAGGTCAGCTTTGACTCAGCCGGCCCGACGCCGCATTTCACCCTTTCTGGTGATGGCACCTCGATGACGCTGACCGCCGGTCCCAACAGCGTGGGCCCGACGACATTCACCAATATCGTCCGCCCGGACAACCCGACCTTCACCTTCGACCTGAAGTCCATTGACACTCTGGTGTCAGCGCCCAAGGGGATCTTCCCTCTGACCGCGGACAAGGCCGCTCCGGCAGCGAATGAAGCGGTGACACTGACTTCGGGGTCGGCGACCTACCGTTTTGGTGCGGAGGACACCCAGTACCTGATCAACAACGCATCAGCGCTGCTGCTCAGTGTGAGCGCGGATAGCGCCTCAGCGGTAGTGCTGCCGATTCCCGCTAGCGCCGCGGGTGCAACAATACTGACTGGACCGGTCGTCGCGGGCTTTGTGCTCGACACGATCACAACCACCAACCCTGCCATCACGGTTGGAGCCCTCACCTCCCAGGCCGGCACCGACGCCTTCGCCACGGCGCCGACGGTCAATGCACCGGCGGTCGGAGCAACGGTGGCATTCTGGGACAAGGGCCCGTTCGGGCGGGCCGTGTCGGGTGACTTCGGCACCGCGGAACGGCTGTACAAGCTGGTCGTTCCTGCCACGCAGTCCTTCCGATTCCAGCTTCCGTACGTGGGTGAGGAAGACCTTGGCCTCTACATGTACAAGGCTGACTTCTCCAAGGTGTCAACGACAGCATTCGTCGCCGATGACTTTGGCGCCGGCGGTGCCGAGGAAACAACGGTCGAACTCGCGGCCGGAACATATTATCTCGCGGTCGTGTACTTTGGTACCACCGGGGGCGCAGCGACGCCAATCCTGTACAGCTTCTCCCTCACGGGAGTGCCGACCGACTGAGTCGTCGCATCGCATCGCACAAACGCCCCCGGGATTGTTCCCGGGGGCGTTTGTGCGTTGCATGGTCCTGCCAACTCGCCCCCGCGCGGTCCTGCCCTGCGGTGGTCGCTTGGCACGGCAGCCAATGTCAGGCCGTGTTGAGACTGCTGGCGTTTGCCTGAGCTATCCGGATGAGATCAGGGAGAAAGAGTGGCGTGGGTGAGGGCGTGTATCCACGCCAACCCGTGGAACGCATGGGAGCCGTTGGTGAAATTGGGACGCCGTGGCTTATCAGGATGACTGCCCAGCGCTGACAGGGGCCGCGTGCATGCGGCCCCTGCCTATCCCCGCCATCATCCGAACTCCGCGTGACGATCCTGGATCCGGCGATTACCCCTCTATTCGCATCGGCATTCCGTCCCCCTCCCGGAACTGCCGCCGATACAGCCGGGCGTACAAACCATCACGCTCCAGCAGCGCCGAATGGCTTCCTTCCTCCACGATCCGCCCCTGATCGAGGACGAGGAGCCGGTCGGCCCGCTGTACGGTGCTCAGGCGATGCGCAATGATCAGCGTGGTCCGGTTGACCAGCAATCGCTCCAGTGCGTCCTCGATCAACCGCTCGCTCTCGTTGTCGAGATTGCTGGTCGCCTCGTCCAGCACCAGGACCGCCGGATTCTTGAGCACCGCTCGCGCGATGGCCACCCGCTGGCGCTGGCCCCCCGAGAGCTTCACCCCGCGCTCCCCCACCAGGGTGTCGTAGCCCGCCGGCAGCGCCGAGACGAATTCATGGGCGTGCGCCGCCCGGGCGGCGGCCTCGATCTCGTCGAGCGTGGCTTCCGGCCGGGCGTAGGCAATGTTCTCGCGGACACTGCCGCTGAAGAGCGCTGGCTCCTGCGGCACGATCCCCACGGCATGACGGATGTCCTTGAGGCGCAGCGTGCGAAGGTCCTTCCCGTCCAGAAGGATCCGGCCGTCGACGGGATCCCAGAAGCGGGGCAGGAGCGAGATGAGCGTGGTCTTGCCGGCGCCTGAGGGGCCCACCAGCGCCACCACCTCACCGGGCCGGATCTGGAGATCGATATCCCGCAGGATCCAGCGGTCCGGTTCCAGCCCATGATAGCGGAAGGAGACCTGCTCGAACGTGACAGCGCCGCGCACCGGCGAGGGCAGGCTTTCGGGGTGCTCCGGATCCGCAATCTCCACGGGCGCCTCAATGAGATCGAAGACCCGTTCGGCGGCCCCGATCGCTTCCTGGTAGGCGCTGAAGAAATTGGCCAGCGAGCCCACCGCCGCCGCGATGTAGATGGTGTAAAGGAGGAAGGAGACCAGCTGGCCAGCGGTGAGCCCGCCGTCAAGAACCTGCCGCCCACCCTGCCAGAGGACGATGATGATGCCGCAGAAGGTGGCGAGCGTGAGTACCCCGAAGAACACGCCGCGAAAATGCGCGCGCTTGAGCGCCGACCGGACGCTCTCCACGATCTTGCTGCCATAGCGCCAGCGCTCGGCGTCTTCCTGGGCAAAGCTCTGCACCGTGCGGATCTGGCTCATGGCCTCGTCGGCCACGGCGGTCGCCTCGGCCACCTTGTCCTGGACCCCGGTGGTGAGCCGGCGGAGCCGCTTGCCGAAGAACATGGCGGTCAGGACCACTACCGGCACCACTGCCACGGCGGTGAGGGTGAGCCGGGGCTGCATGATGGTGAGCAGGGCCAGTCCCCCCACCAGCATCAGCACCTGGCGCGAAAACTCCGCGATCTGGTGGCTCATCACCCCCTGGAGCAGTCCGATGTCAGTGGTCAGGCGGCTGGTCAGCTCTCCCGTCCGGCGCTCGGCGAAGAATCCCGGTGACAGGTTCAGCAGCTTGCTGAACAGCTCGCGCCGGAGGCCCGCCACGGCACGTTCGCCTGTGGCGGAGAGCAGGTAGGTCTGCGCGTAGTTGAGGACCGCCTGGAGGGCAAAGAGGCCCACCAGCGCGAGGGCAATGCGGTTGAGGAGGGCGCGGTTGCCCTTCTCGAAGGCCGCGTCGAGCAAATAGCCCACGACGCCCGGGAACATCAGGTTGATGGCGCTCGATGCCAGGAGCGCCGCCACGGCCCAGTAGAGGCTCCCGCGGTAGGGGCGCACTCGCGCCCACAGACGACCCAGCCGCCGGGGAGACGGCAGGCCCATCAGTGAGTCAGCTCGTGCAGGCCGCGAGCCGGTGGTGCGCTGTCAGCCCCCTCCAGCATAATCCGGGTGCCTGGCGGAGTACGACCAATCGGAATCAGGCGATCCACTCCCATCGCCAGGAACAGCAGAAAGAGGTAGAGCAGGGAGTACTTGTACATCCGCCACGCCGTTGGCGTCACGCCGGTTTCGCGTAGTAGTTGCACACAGTACCACAACAACCGCAGCCCCAGGAGCGTGGCGGAAATCAGATAAATGAGGCCGAGTGCGCCAAAGAAGGACGGCATGACCGTCAGTGGCAGCAGGAAGATGGTATAGAGCAGCATCTCCATCTTGGTCCGGCGCTCGCCCCGGACCACCGGCATCATGGGCACCCCGGCCCGGGCGTACTCCCGCTGCTTGATGAGGGCCAGTGCCCAGAAGTGCGGGGGCGTCCAGTAGAAGATGATGGCGAACAGATAGATGGCGGCGAGGTCGATCCGCCCCGTCATGGCCGCCCAGCCCACCAGCGGGGGAAAGGCACCGGCCGCCCCACCGATCACGATGTTCTGGGTAGTGCTCCGCTTGAGCCACATCGTGTAGATCAGCACATAGAACAGCAGCCCGCTTAGTGCCAGCCAGGCCGAGAGCGGATTCACCAACCGGTAGAACAGGAAGAACGCCACCGCGCCCAGCCCGATTCCGAAGACCAGTGCTGCCGTTGGCGCTATCCGTCCCGCCGGGATCGGGCGCAGCCGGGTACGGCCCATCCGGGTATCGATATCCCGGTCGAACCACATGTTGATGGCGTTGGCACCCCCCGCCATGAGGTAACCGGCGACCAATACTGTCAGAATGAGCCGCCAGGACGGCAGGCCGGCCGGGGTAATGAACATTGGCGCGATGGTGGTGACCAGCAGGAGCGAGATGATTCTGGGCTTGGTCAGGGTTACCAGGTCTCGCAGTAACGACGGCCTCGCGACCGCCCCGGCTTCCCCGACCGTCGCGACTTCCTCAGCCTCCTCGACCGTCTCGACTATCTCGACCGCCTCGACCATCCCGACCCTCCGTGACTGGAACACCATTATCACCGCCGCCGTCCAGAGCAGTGTCCCGACCAGCAGGTGCGCGGCCCGGAGCGTGGTCGGCAGGCTCAGGACCACCATCGTGGCGGCGACGATGACCTGCAGCACGGTGAGCCCCAGGATGGCGTTCGCCGCGCTCCGAAGCGGTGCAGCAGCGTCATCGCGCCGCCGGGCCAGCCGTACCGAGACCAGCACCGCCAGGATCACGAAGAAGTAGGCCAGGATCCGGTGGCTCCAGTGCAGCACGCCCAGCGTCGTTGGAGGCGGCCCCAGGCCGAACCCGCGGCAGAAGGGGAAGCCGAGGCAGACCCAGCCGGCGTTCAGGTTGGCCACGTGGGCGCCCAGCAGGATGAGCACGAAGGCGTAACCCGCGGTGAACAGCACCAGGCCGTGGTCGGCATGCCGCTCCCGCCGCGGCAGGGCGGCCTCCCGGGTACCGGCGCGAAGGGCGGTCACCAGCAGGGTGGCCAGGAGCAGCATGGCGTTGGCCAGGTGGACGATGACCACCGAGGGTGGCAATTCCAGCTTGACCGTGACGGCGCCGAGGAGCACCTGCACCACCAGCAGCACGAACGCCAGCGTGGCGGGGTTACGGAGACGTGGCTCGGCGCGATGCCTCCGCCACGCCTGGCCTGCCACCAGAACGATCAGGATGCTCAGCAGGGCGGCCACCCAGCGATGACCGATTTCGATGGCGGTCTCAAGGTCGAGCGGCGGGAACCATTGCCCGTCGCAGCGGGGCCAGTGGTCTCCACAGCCCATGCCGGAACCGGTAATGCGGACGACTCCACCAAGAACAACGAGTCCGATCGCGAGGATCGCGGCCGCCCACGCAAGGCGGCGGAGCGTCCGGGCGGGATCGGGCTGGCTTTGTGACATCACATTCTCCAGAGAGGACACGCGGCCCTGCGGGGG
>DAIMFY010000088.1:0-5124 GCA_036724295.1 Gemmatimonadales bacterium
GGGCGTGAGTTTCCTGCTCATGCGACCTTCCTCCGTGACGCCTGAAGTCCGCTGAGTGCAGGCAGGAAGAAGGTTCGAACCTTGCATCGAACCAGCATGGGTGGGAGCTGGGCTCCCTTGCCGCGGACCAGAGGCGCCCCAGAGCGCGCTGGGGGGAGTATGGAGCGGGGTTGGGGGATGTCAAGTGCAGGGATCAGGGGGCCAGGGGTTAGGGATGAGCTCGGAAGTTCCGCCGAACAACCCTGATCCCTAGCCCCTAATCCCTAGCCCTCGTATGCCCGCTTCAACTTCGCAATATCCAGCTTCTTCATCTGCATCAGCGCGGTCATGGCGCGTTCGGTGCCAGGCGTGACGCCATGCGCAAACATCTCCTTCATGCCGGTCGGCACCACCTGCCAGGAGAGCCCGAACTTGTCCTTGAGCCAGCCGCAGACTTGCGCCTTGGGATCGCCGCCCGCGCCCAGCTTCTCCCAGTAGCGATCCAGCTCCTCCTGGGTTTCGCAATAGAGCTGAAATGAGACCGCTTCGTTGAACGTGAAGACTGGTCCGCCGTTGAGCGCCGTGAATGGCTGGCCGTTGAGCTCGAACTCCACGACCATCACGGAGCCGGGAGGGCGGCCGTGGGTTTCCTTGCCCGCTTCACCGTATCGGGCGACGCTCACGATTTTCGAGTTGGGGAAGATGCTGATGTAAAACGCAGCCGCGTCTTCAGCCTGGTCGTCAAACCAGAGGCAGGGCGCGATGGGATGAAGTGTGGCCATGGGAGGCTCCGTTGGTGGTCGACGGTCAACGGTCGACGGTCGACCGTTGGAGCGGAATCACCACGCAACGCGGCCAGGCTGCGAGTGTCAAGAGAGCGGGACGAGCCGTGTGGATCAGGCCAACGGCAGCTTCAGCGAGTTATCGTCCGGACTGAGCAGAGAAGGTGGCTCACGATACGCGTAGTTCAGCCGCCAGCTGGCGAGCGCGATCGCCAGGACGGGGAGCCCGAGAAAGAGGAAGCCGGAGCCGAGTATCGCACCGGTGAGCGCCGCCAGAACACAGGCGCTCATCGGTTCCACGACCGCGCGCCAGAGCGGTACCCGGGGCAGGGCGGACCACATCACCATCGGGCCAATCACCGCCCCCATGACGCCGAGCACCCGCATGTTCCACATGTAGTTGGCCCAAGTTGCCGGTGGTGCTCCCGCGACAGCCTTGCCCAGCCAGGTGATGGGAACGGAAACGAGCGCGCCCGCGATGCCGCCGACAAGGCATACCGTGAGGATGATGTGCCATTTTGATCCTGGCTTGAGCTTCATGATGGCGGCCTCCTGTTCGATGTCCACCGCGATTCTCGATCCGTGTCTCTCACGCCCCACGCCCCACGCCCCTAATCCCTAACCCCTAACCCCTAACCCCTAACCCCCCTCTTTATCCTCCACCCTCGCCTCCACCGTGCCGCTCGCGACGACGGTGCGAACGCCCGGGATATGCTTGAGGAACGCCACGAGTCCGGCCATGTCTTCCACTGAATCTGCGCCGACCACCAGTTCAATCGCCTCCTCGGTCGGACTTGAACCGGCAACCGCACGGAACTGCCGCACCGGTACATTGGCCTTGGCCACGGCATTCTCCACCTGCACGCGGGATGTCCTGGCGGGGTCGAGTCGCACGATCACCGACTGCAGCTCGCGATGTCCCGCGAAGAGCCGGCGCTCCAGCGGCTTGAGGCCGAGCAGGATCAGCAGGATGAGGGCGGTCGCAGCGACGGCGGGAAAATAAAGTCCGCCCCCCACCGCGAGTCCGATGGCTGCCACCGCCCAGAGACTTGCCGCCGTGGTGAGCCCGCGGATCACTTCCTGCCGCAGCAGGATGGTGCCGGCGCCGAGGAAGCCGATGCCGCTCACCACCTGCGCGGCGACACGCGATGGATCGAGCGAGACGCCGGGTGTGTTGACCACGCCGGCAAATCCGTACGCCGAGACGATCATCACCAGCGTGGAACCGACGCTCACCAGCATGTGGGTGCGGAGGCCCGCGGCCCAGAGCAGCCGCTCGCGCTCGAGACCAATCACGCTGCCAAGCGCGGCGGCCAGCAGCAGGCGAATGACGACTTCAGAGGGTGGGAGCATGTTGGGTCGAGAGTCGAGGGTCGGGAAAGTGACAGGTCGTCGGTCCTCAGTCGTCGGTCTTCGGCCGTCAATGCGCGGCCGAAGACCGACGACTGACGACCTTAATGAAACACATCCAGATCACCCGCGATCACCACCCGTCCGTCATAACGCGCGCGGATGATGTCCAGGCCTGCCTGGTTGACGCCCGGGCGCTGGTGGGTGAGCACCAGGAGCCGGGGCTGGGCGGCGTTCGCTACCCGCGCGATCTCCTCGGCGATGCTGTGGAACTCATGATAGTAGGGCGTGGCCTTCGCGCCTGGCAATCCGCCTTCATGCACCAGGATGTCGCAGTGCTGGCATTGCTCCGGAATAGCCGAAGGTGGGGCCGCATCGCCCGAAATCACGATCACTTTGTCGGGCGTATTGAACCGATAGCCCAATGCCTGCGGCCATGTCCCGTGATGCACGGCAAAGGCGGTGACGGCCACCACCGAATCCTGATAGACCACACCGGCTTCGATCTCGTGTACATCCACCTGCGGTCCCGTTTTCCCGGCGAACTCGCCCTTATCTCCGGTGCGAATGGCGATGTCCTCGGACCAGGCGGCTAGAATGTGTTCGATCATTGCCTTGGTGCCGTGGGGGCCGTAGATCGTGATCGGATCATCCTGGTCCGTCATCCAGAGCCACCAGATCAGCTCCGGCAATCCCTGTGTGTGATCCGAGTGCAGATGGGTAATGAACACGACTCGCCGCAATCTGGCATCATCCACGAGATGGCGCGACTGGGCGGCGCGCCAGCGCCGCATCACTCCGTCACCCGCATCCACGAGGTATGCCGCGCGGTCCGCAATGACGGCCGTCGCCGGGCCGAACCGGTCGGGGTCCGGGATTGGATTGCCGGTGCCGAGCATGACGACGCCGCTGGAGGAGTGGTGGGGCGCCTGCGCATGGCCGGCAGCCGCCATCAGTGCCAATGCCCCCGTCACTGCAAGTGTCCAACGGGTGCTGATGGGCATGGGTGCCAAGCTACGGCGCAATTGGAGACGGCGGAAGACGGAGACGGGTCGCGGGTCGCGGGTCGACCGTCGACACACTGCCCGTCTGTCCGTCTGTCCGTCTGTCCATCTCATTGACGCCCACGGTCCCGCCCCGTATCGTTGTCGGCTGCTGTTCGCCATAGGCCCTGGCCCCCTGGAGGGGTTATGCTGCCGTCGCTGGTCGTGCTCCTTGCGTGTTGCTCGCCCGTCTCGCCCGTTCCGTCTGTTCCGCCCGACCTGCCCACCATCGCCGCCAACGACAATCGCCATCCTGCCGGCACGCTGCACGGCAAGGAGCTCGAGGTCTCCCTCGAGGCGCGGACAGGACGCTGGTATCCTGACGGTCCTGCTGGACGCTTCATCGAGGCGGCCACGTTCGCTGAAGCGGGAAAGACCCCGCAGAACCCCGGCCCGCTCCTCCGGGTCGAGGCCGGCACCTGGGTGCAGGCGACGATGAAGAACCTGCTGCCCCAGCCGCTCACGCTCTACGGTTTTGGCGAGACACGGCGCGGTGTGGCCGACAGCGTCGTCATCGCACCCGGCGCGTCGCGCACCCTTCGCTTCCAGGCCCAGACACCCGGCACATACTACTACATGGGCCGCATCACGCCCGTGCCCCTGGCGGGCCGCGCCGAGGACGGGAGCCAGCTCAATGGCGTGATCGTGGTTGATCCGCCGGGAGTCCGCGCGACCGATCGCATCTTTGTCATCTCGATCTGGGGCACCATTGATTCGACCAGTCCCAGCGGTCTCGGCCGCACCACGATGGCCATCAACGGGCTGTCCTGGCCGCACACCGAGCGGCTCGACATGGTACAGGGAGACAGCGCCCACTGGCGCATCGTCAATCTCAGCTTCCTGCCCCACCCGATGCACCTGCACGGCTTTTATTTCCGCACCGACGCCAAGGGTGATGGGATCAGTGACACGCTCTACGCAGCATCGGCCCAGCGGCTGGCGGTCACCGAGCTGCTGATGCCTGGCCAGACCATGGAGCTGGCCTGGCAGGCGTCCCGCCCCGGCGACTGGATTTTCCACTGTCACTTCGCGGGGCATCTCTCCAAGCTCGTCACGCTCGATACCTACCGCGGCGACCTCGACACGATGGCGACCATGCACCACATGGCCGACGGACCGCACCAGATGTTCGGGCTCGTGCTCGGGATCCGGATAGCGCCCTCCGGCCAGGCTGCGGTCGCGGCGACCAGTGCCCGCGCCATCCGGATGCTGGTGCGCGAGAAGCCCGGCATCTACGGCGCTGATCCCGGCTATGCCTTTGTGCTGGGCGGCTCGGCGGACGATTCGAGCGGTGCCATGCCGGTCCCAGGACCTGAACTGGTGCTGCAGCGGGGTGAGCCGGTCGCTGTGACGATCGTCAACCAGACCCAGGATCACGCCGCCATTCACTGGCATGGCATCGAACTGGACAACAGCTATGCTGACGGGGTGCCGGGCTGGAGCGGGAATGCCGACACCCGCCTGCCGGCCATCGCGCCGGGAGATTCCCTGACGGTGCATTTCACCCCGCCGAGGGCCGGCACCTTCATGTACCACTCGCATTTCAACGAGTTCCAGCAGATCCCCTCGGGGCTGTACGGCGCCATCGTCGTCGTCGACAGCACGCATCCCGCGCCAGGCGCGCAGGACCGGACGTTCATCTTCAGCGACGGCGGCCCGACGACCAACGTGATCACGGGACCATTCCCGCCCGTGGTGATGAACGGCGCCAGCGCGCCGAAACCGGTGGAGCTGCGCGCCGGCACGACGTACCGGTTCAGGCTCATCAATATCCGGGGCGATGCGCTGCTGCTGCTGTCCCTCACGCAGGCCGGGCAGCCTGCCAGCTGGCGGATCGTCGCCAAGGATGGCGCCGACCTGCCGACGGCCCAGGTGGGCACGCATCCGGCCGCGCTGCTCTTCGCGCCGGGTGAGATTTATGATGTCGAGTTTACGCCGTCCTCGGCCGGGGCACTGGCGCTGAACTTCGG
>DAIMFY010000088.1:5224-7688 GCA_036724295.1 Gemmatimonadales bacterium
TTCTCCACCGCCCGGCGCGAGCGCCAGTTGTCGGCCGCGATGACGAAAATGACCCGGTCCACTGACTGGAACGCGTGCTCCAGCATCAGCCGCTTCATCTCGCCGTTGTAGCGCCCACCCCAGCGTGACCGCGCCAGGAAGCTCCAGCCGATCTCGACCTCGCGTGCGGTCGCATCATACGCGTAATAGCGCGAGGAGCCGATGACCTCGCCGGTCTCGGCGTCGCTCGCCAGCAGCGCTCCACCCGATGCGAGCGATTCCTCGAAGAACCGCCGGAACCCTTCCGGCGTGGCGCGTTCCTTGGCGGGATGCTGCTCCCAGATGAGTGGGTCACACGCCACAGCGTGCAGCACATCGTGATCGTCCGCGCGGAGCGGCCGGAGCGTTACAAGTTGCCCCGCGAGCGTCGGCTGGAGGTCAAGCGTCATGGCGTTTCCGTTGCAGAGTCAGCCCGGGATCATGCAGGATAGCGTTCGGGTGCGTAGCGTGTCGCAAGCAGCCCGGTGGCGCACTCGAGGTTGATCTCGTGCAGCAGCAGGCCTTCTTCACCGTAAGGCAGGCTGGCCAGGCATGTGCCCGACGGTGTCACGATGCAGGTGGCGGACTCCGGGCGGGCCAGCGCGTAGTTGACACTGGCAATGTAAATGGTGTTTTCCAGCGCCCGGCACATCACCGCCTTCTCATAGTACGGCGCGGCGGGGTCGCCCCAGTGTGCCGGTGTGGTTCCGGCGTGATCGCCGCCGGTCTGGTGCGGGTGAAAGACGATCCTTGCACCACGCGTCGCGGCCCAGCGCACTGTCTCGGGATACCGGAACGCTTCGTGGCAGATGGCAATTCCGAAAGGCACGCCGTGGACCTGGAACAGCTGGCGGGTGTGTCCTGGTACATAGTACTGCTCTTCGCTGGGATCGAGCTGGCACTTGGCCTGGATTCCCTGTATCGCCCCGTCGCCATTGATCACCACGGCCACGATCTGCCGTCCGTCGTCGGTGACATGCTCCACGCCGAGGATCGTTGCGATGCGGGAACTGCGAGCCCAGCCGGCGACCGCCTTCAGCACCTTCGCTTCGTCGCCGGCATCGAATGGTGGAACGTCGTTGCCGGTTCCGCGCAAGCCAGGCAGGTATGCCTCGGGAAAGCAGATAATCCCTGCACCCTGTGCCGCAGCCTCGGCCATCATTGCACGTACCTGCTCCAGCCCGTCATCGAGCGATACCGCGATGGGCGGCGAGGCCAGTGCGATGATCATCCGGCTGCCCGTGCCTTCGGCTGGTGGGTCCGCCGAGTTTCGAGGTTTCGTGCGCGGGCCCCGGCAGCTGCAGCCGGGGATCGCGCGCACGCTTGGGAACGGATCCTGACCTGGGGACTCCTACTTGCCCTGCGGCAGTGCACCCACGGTGGTGGGGTGGGCGGTGGACGTGACGAACGCTGCGATGTCGGCCTTCAGCTGCGTGGCCGACGCCTGGTTCAGGTACGCCATATGCCCGCTCTCGTAATACTTGAACTGGACCCGGTCATTATACGTCTGGTCAAAGCCGAGATGGCTGAAGGTGTATTCGGCATTGGCAAACGGCGTTGCCGTGTCATAGTAGCCGGCGCCGACCATGACATGCAGGTAGGGATCCTTGGCCATGGCGAGCCGAAGTGACTCGACCTCATTCGGGTAGCCGCGCCCGCTGCGGCCGTACTCCCAGCGGCCGGCATGACCGCCGCTGTAGTACTGGAGGTCGCTCGTGTAATCGAGCTCGTTGTGCAGATAGCGCATGAACGCCGCCATGAATGCACTCGACGGCGCCACGTCCGATGGGTCGTAGTCCTGCGACTGGCTCGACGGGTTGCCATTGATGCCGGTGAGCCGCGTGTCATAGCGACCCAGCATCAGCCGCTGGTCGCGCAGCAGCTCGGTGCGAAAGGCGCCGGCGCTGATCCGCAGGTTGGTATTCTCGATGAACGTCTGCGAGAGCCCCGTGAGCCGGGCCAGCTGCTGGGCCACCGCCGTGCGCTCGGCGGCGGTGAGACTGTTCCCCTTGGCCAGCTCCGTCAGGTAGTCGCCAAAGGCATAGTCGCGCGACTGCTGTACCACCTGCTCGAGTGACTGGGCCTGCAGATCGGGGGGAAGCTTCTTGTGGTACCACGCACTGGCGGTGTAGGTCGGCAGGAAAGTCGAGTAGCCGATGTCGTTGGTCGGCGACTGCGAAATGTACTGGAAGTTGAGCACAGTGCCGAGCAGCATGATGCCGTTGAGCTCGATCCCCTCGTTGTCCTGCAGCTCGGAGGCCAGCCCCGCCGAGCGGAAGGTGCCGTAGCTCTCGCCGAAGAGATACTTGGGCGACGCCCAGCGGTGATACTTGTCGAGATAATTGCGGATGAACTGCGCAAACATCCGGATGTCGTTGTCCGCGCCAGTGTAATCCGACGGCTTGACGTCCACGGCCGGCCGGGAGTAGCCGGTCATCATGGCGTC
>DAIMFY010000089.1:0-7546 GCA_036724295.1 Gemmatimonadales bacterium
TCGGCTTTCGGCTTTCGGCTTTCGGCTTTCGGCTTTCGGCTTTCGGCTTTCGGCTTTCGGTTTTCGGCTTTCGGCTTTCAGTCTTCCGCTCTCCCCTCTGCTTCTTCCTTCTCGAAATCCCGCCGCTTCTTCGCTGCATCTTCCTGCTCGCCCGGTTCGCAGTTCAGGTCCTCGGGATCGCGCGCCGCTTCGGTGGCGTCCTTGGCCTTGAGGCGCTTGCGGGCGGCTTCGGCCAGGCCTTCATAGTCGCCGCGGATCAGGTCCAGGTCGCCCTGTTCCAGATCCTCCAGGTCGAGCAGCGAATTGTTGGCGCTTTCGAGCGCGCGGATCAGCTCATCGAGCTTGATCTGCACCGCCTGTGAATCGCGGTTCTGGGTGTTCTGGATCAGGAAGACCATCAGAAACGTGACGATCGTCGTGCCGGTGTTGATCACCAGCTGCCACGTATCACTGTAGTGAAAGAGCGGGCCGGTCACCGCCCAGACCAGGATGACCAGCGCCGCGACGATGAACGTGCCCACGTGCCCGCTGATGCGCGCCGTGTTGTGGGCGAACCGGGTAAAGCGGGATTTCGGTCGCATCAGCTGGCTCCGGTGTCGTTCTGCTCGTGAATGTCAGCGCTGTAAAGATGCCAGCGGCGTTGCACCTCGGTGGCGCCGTCCACCACGGTGCGACGTACCACATAGCTTCCTGTGAACTCCTGCGGCCGGCCGCTCTTCCGCCATGCGCGAATGGTGACCGGGATCTCCACGTAGCGTGATCCCGCCGCGCCTTCCACTCGTCCGGCATCGCCGATCTCGACCAGTGTCGAGTCGGTCCCGGCAAAGCCTGCCGTGAACTGGTCCAGCGACCTGCCGCTCGCGCGACCGCTGTCGCCCCAGAGAAGGTACGCCGAGCGGAAGTCGCGCCGGTTGATGGCGTCATAGTACGACCGGATGGCCTGTGCGGGATCCGTGCTGTCGGCGGTGGCGGGATGCGGGATGGTGTCGGGCATGGCGGCCATCGCCGAATCCGCCGAGGTCTCGGGCGCCGGATGGGGACCGCAGCCCGAAAGCGCCAGCGAGATCAGGGCCAGCGCGACCGTTCCGCGGCAGCAGGTCATCATTCCGCCGGATCCCGGCGACGTGTCCGTGTCACGCCGGTGAGGATGCCGAGACCCAGCAGGATTATGCACGCTATGGTGACCCAAATCACCGAGAGGCCCAGGGTCACGAGAGCCCAGGCCACGCCGGCGATGACAATCAGGAAGCCGATGAGATAGAGCGCGAAGGACATACCGTTCTCCCGTGAGATGGAGTTGGCCTGCCCCTCAATTGTCGCAGGTCGGGACGCCTGCGTCGGTGATGTGCATCGCAGTGGCGTCGGGCGTCGGGCGTCGGGCGCTCGACACTCGACACTCGACACTCGACGCTCGTCAGGAAGGCTGCCTGGTCACCCTCAGGTACGGTTTCTTTGCCTCGTATCCCGGGAAGCGCTTGGCGGCTTCCTCGTCGCTGATGCCGCCGCCGATAATGACATCCTGACCCGGTTGCCAATCTGCCGGTGTCGACACCGAATGCTTCGCGGTGAGCTGCAGCGAATCCAGCACCCGGAGGATCTCGGCGAAGTTGCGGCCGGTGCTCGCGGGATAGGTGAGCGTCAGCTTGACCTTGTTGTCGGGACTGATGATAAACACCGAGCGCACGGTGGCGGTGTCGCTCGCGTTCGGGTGGATCATGTCGTACAGGTTGGCGACCGTGCGGTCGGGGTCACCGATCATCGGGAAGTTGACGCTGTTGCCGGTCACGTCCTGGATGTCGCGAGCCCAGTCCTTGTGGCTGGTGATGGGGTCCACCGACAGCCCCATGACCTTGGTGCCGCGCCGGGCAAACTCATCCTTGAGCCCGCCCACGCGCCCCAGCTCGGTTGTGCAGACCGGGGTGAAGTCCCTCGGATGGGAGAACAGCACGGCCCAGCTGTCGCCCTTCCATTGGTAGAAATCGATCTGTCCTTCGGTGGTTTCGGCCGTGAAGTTGGGGGCAGTGTCGCCGAGTCTGAGAGACATGGGGGGCTCCTTGTGAGCTGAAGGCTGAAGGCCGAAGGCTGAGGGCTGAAAGCTGAAGGCTGAAAGCTGAAAGCAATGAAGCTAACTGTCTTCAGCTTTCAGCTTCCACTACCACCGCCGTACCATAGCAGAGCACTTCGGTCACGCCGGGCATGAGCTCGGTAGCATCATAACGCATGGCGATGACGGCGTTGGCGCCCATGTGCTCGGCGTGCTCCATCATGATGTCGTACGCCTCGCGCCTCGTCTTCTCGCAGAGCGTCGTGAGCAGGGCGATGTTGCCGCCGAACAGGGTCTCGATCTTGGCGCCGATGGTGCCGAAGACCGAACGGGAACGCACGCTGATGCCGCGCACGATGCCCAGGTTGTGGAGCACCTGGTAGCCATCCAGCATTGGTGCGGTGGTGGTGAGGTCGTGGTTCATGGTGGCCGCAATTCTCCCGGGTCAGGTGGGACGTCGCTCAAGGCGGGCGATGACAGTACCGGCTTCGCCCATCAGTTCCAGCGTGTCGGCCGTGCGGCGCCAGGTGCGGGCGGAGTCGATCATGCCAACGAACCGCTGCTCGAGCTCCATGCCCTGGTCGCATGCCATGCGCGTGAGGATCATGGGAGAGAAGCGGATGCTGTCGCCCTTGATTACGTAGCTGCCCCCGGTGCGGTTACATCCCGCGAAGCCGCCGACCCGGTTGGTGCCAGGGGTGAAGACCAGCGTGGCCGGGCGGTCACCTGCGCCGGCGGGCGCCGGCTCACCGCCGAGCGCCACCAGCGACCACTCGCTGCCGGCGAGGCTCGTATCCGCCCCGGCCATGGCGGAATCGGTCGTCGAGACCGCCGTGTCGGTCATGCTGTCGGCCCGCCCGGCAGGCATGTCAGGCCTGGACTGACAGGAGGCCAGGAGGGCGAGGGCCATGGGAAGGATGAAGGGTCGTGTCATGGTCGTAGGTCGTAAGTCATAAGTCGTACGTCATAAGTCGTATGACGTACGACTTCCTCTCAATGCATCCACGCTCCACGGCCCGGGGCCGGCCGCGGAGATGTAGAGCCAGACGAAGCAGAACGCCACGACAATCTCGCCGTGGTTCATGATTGGCCAGAAGCCGCCTGGCGCGTGCGCCAGGAAATAGGCGGCCGCCATTTCGCCCGCGGCGACGAACGCCGCTGGCCGGCTGAAGAGCCCAATCAGCAAGAGGGCGCCGCAGATCACTTCGATTGTCCCGGCCGCGCCGTAGCGAGTGGCGAGGTCGACAGTGCCCGTGCCCTGCGGTCCGACACCCGTCGGAAATGCAAACAGCTTCTGGGTGCCGTGCGCCATGTACAGGAACGCTGTGACGATGCGCAGGATGCTCAACAGCCGTGGTGCCCAACCCTGCCATACGCGTGTTGCCTGCCCTGTCACCCGCCGTAGCCGCCGCTCATGCCCCCGCTACCCATGCCGCCACCGTTGCCGCCGTCGAGCTCACGGACCAGCTGGGGCCAGGTAAACTCGGCGCCCTTGCGGCCGCCCTTGGGCGTGATCTTGAGTCCTTCGGGGCCGATGGCGACGGTGTAGACCTTGTCGCCCAGCTCCAGTTCCCGCTTGATGGTCTTCTCGAGTTTCGTGGCCATCGGTGCTCCGATCTCCGCCATCGGGGGACGGCGGCAGTGAGGTCGGCACTGGACAGATGCTGTGTGGTCCGGGGGCCGTGCCGTGGAAGGCCACCCGGGCCCTCGGGAAGCTACGCTGGCAGGGCCACGGCGAAAAGTGATGGGATCCGGGCGGCCCGGCGCTCAGCGCTGGTACTTCCAGTTCCGCTGCTTGCCTTCCGCCAGCCATTCGAGCGTCGTGGCCAGGCGCCGGGCGCGGGTCTCGTCACGCCTGGCTTCGCCCAGCCATTCGAGGTACTCCCTCCGATGGCTCGGCGCAAACGAGTCCCAGGTCCTGCGGGCGGCTGGATGCTGCTTGAGTGCCTGCAGCAGGTCCGGCGGCTCCGGCAGGAGGTCCCTGGTCTTGCTCTTCCGTACCGGCTTCACTCCTTCGTCATTGAGGCGCGCGGCCTCGCGAACCAGCTTCCTGAGCGTCGCGACCGGAGGGAAGTCCCTGAGTGTGGTGACCCGGCCCAGGTGCCCCATGGCTTCACCGAGCTTCGGGTCCTGCTTCGGAAACAGCAGCGATCCCTTCCAGAAGCCGAAGGCACAATGCTGCTTGAACGCCGCCATGTTGCAGAGGTTGCCCTTGTAGACAAAATGCGGCGCGCCCCACTTGATGTCCTCCTCCACAGGTGGACAGGCCTCGTGCACCTGCTTCCGGAAATGGGTCAGCAGCGGCTGCGCAAATTCCGCCGATCGCCGGATGTACTCGTCAACGCGCAGGTCCCTCGTGGTCATGATTGAATGTTGTTCCGGGTGCGGGGTGGATGGCTGGACGGGTCGAACGTCATATTGACGTATGTCGTACGTCACAGGTCATGCGATGTACGACGCGCCACAGGAGGTGGCCATGCAACGAAGATTCGCCCCAATGCGCCTGCTCCTTATCATAACGCTGACAGCCCTGGCCGGATGCGCAGCCAACGCCCCGCAGGGCCAGGCCGATACTCAGCAACCACTGCCGCAGGACAATGTGACGCTGGTGGTCACCAACCGCTCGACCTGGGACATGGACGTCTTCCTGGTGCGGGAGGGCACGCAGTCTCGGCTGGGCCTGGCTCCGGGTGGCATGAGCACGCGCTACTCCCTCACCCCCGCCCAGTTCATTGGCGGCGGCCAGGTCCGCATCGTCGCCAGACCGCTGGTCTCCGGACGAACAATCACCAGCGAACCGCTGACGCTGTCGCGGGGGCAGGAGGTGACGTGGGATATACCACCGAGATGAACGCCGGACGTCTGACGTCGGACGCCTGGCGCCGGCGTCAGGTGCGAAGGGATTTCGTGAGCCCTCGCAGCATTCGGCTGAGGTCGGTCGTCACGCCTGTGAGGTCGGCGACTTGGTGCGCAGCGAGAAAACCCAGGTCGCCCGCAGCTGCAACTTGAAATGCCAGCTCGTGTGCCGAGCCACGGGCGATGTTCAGGAAGCGCGCCAACTCGCGGTCGGATTGACGACCGGTGCCTTCCGCAATATTGGATCCGACCGAAGTGGCCGCGCGTCGCATCTGGTTGGCAAGGCCAAAACGCTCATCCGCAGGGAAGGCTCTTGTGGCAGAGTAAACCGCCACGACGAGTTCGCGGGAGACAGACATTACCCGCAAGTCATTCACGTTGCTCATGACCAGTCCTTTTCGTCCCAAGTTGGGATGAGATCGTGACGCCATAGGTACCGCATTCGCGCGCGACGGTACATTCGGCGTCCGGCGTCCGGCGTCCGGCGTCCGGCGTCCGGCGTCCGGCGTCCGGCGTCCCTTGCCCCCACCCTTGCCGGCGCTAGCTTTCCGCTACCCTGCCGCACGCTTTCGCGTGGAGGTCACTTCCATGGAGTCGGAGTGTGTGGTTCTCGTCGCGGACGATGAGCCTGGCGTCCGCTCGTTCGCATCCCGGATCATCAAGTCAGCGGGTTATGGTGTGCTCGAGGCGCGGGACGGCGTCGAGGCGCTGGGCATCGTGCACGCCAGTGGCGCCGAGCTGCGCCTGGT
Organism: Gemmatimonadales bacterium; assembly: GCA_036724295.1. Lineage (GTDB taxonomy): Bacteria > Gemmatimonadota > Gemmatimonadetes > Gemmatimonadales > GWC2-71-9 > CAMLHP01. Next base: position 5,650 of record DAIMFY010000089.1, read on the forward strand.
GATCACGGATGTGAGGATGCCGCGGTTACGGGGCGACCAGCTCGCCCAACGTCTGGCGGAGGAGCGGCCTGAGGTGTCGGTGCTGTTCATGTCGGCGTCGCCGCCGGCGGGGCTGGAGATGCTGGCCGAGGGTGAGCGTGCGAGCCGCTGGCTGAGGAAGCCCTTCACGCCGGGGACGCTGACCGGGATGGTTATGCGGTGTCTGTCTGACGCCTGACGCCGGACGCCGGACGCCGAACGTACGACGCCGTCAGTACCCCCACCGGTCAGCCAGCTGCCTGCCCCAATAGATCCCGGCCCCCGTGCCGACGGTGCTCAGGAGGAACGCCGTCATCATGCCCACATGGGCGCCGGCCCACCAGCCGATGGCGCTGCCGACGGTTGCCCCCAGAAACCCGAGCATTTTCGTCATATGCCTGCCTCCTGGAAATTGGGGTCTTGACTTCTGGGGCCGGTGTAGCAATATTCATGCGTTGCGGCACGATTGCTCTTCGGGGCACACAGGACGATTCCAATGACGTAATTGGGGATCCCGGATTCGCGCGGGAACCCCTTTTTTGTTGCGGAACACCGCAGCGCCCACCGTGAGGCATCTTCACGGTTACCAACAAGTAGTCGGTCCGTGCGGCCCATGCCGAACTCCGATTACCAAACACATTATGGAGTAGGACATGCGTACGACCGGCACTGTGAAGTGGTTCAATGATGCCAAGGGTTTTGGCTTCATCACCCCCGAAGGTGGACAGAAGGACTGCTTCGTGCATCACTCGGCCATTCAGGGCCAGGGCTTCAAGAGCCTGACCGAGGGCGAGCAGGTTGAGTTCGAGATCGTTCAGGGCGCCAAGGGACCGGCGGCTGAGAACGTGACCCGACTGGCCAAGTAAGGTCATGAGTCATGGGTCGTGAGTCGTGAGCATTCGCCGCGACTCATGACCCGCACCTCACGATACAACGCCCGGCAAGCTTCGGCTTGCCGGGCGTCTTGTTTATGCGCCGTGTGCCGTGCGCTTAACGATCAGCGCCCGACACAAACATTGGATTCACGCAGTTGGCACGCTGGGTGGGAATGGCGACGGGTTTTTGGGAGGGAACACTGTGCTCCTGCGGGCGCACCACCGCCGCCGAATCGCCGGTGATCCCGTGTGAGACCGGCATGGGGCACCTGAGCACGGGGATCGCGGCCATCAGCCACATATGCACCGAATCGCCCGGGAGAGCAAGCGCGCTATCCCTTGCGCCGATCGGACCACCCTCAATCATCTGTGCCTGGGAGCTGGTCGCGGTCAGACCTGAAAGGATGAGCATCGCGGCGAGGGTTCGCATGGGCGCCTCCTGGCAGTCATGGGTCGTACCTCAGAAGCCGCAAGACATTGCCAGAGATGCCTGCACCGCCTGAATCGACACACTTGGGGCGTCCCGCGTCCGGCGCTTAGCGCCGTATCAGCTCGAATCTCCCCACCGCCGACGGCCCCACGAAGCTCGTTTCGCTCCAGATGCCGCGCACCGTATCACCCTGCCAGCGCGCTACCCCGCCGAAGCCGCAATCAGCGACATCGGGTGTGAAGGCGATGGCGATCCCCTCCCCTTCGCCGCCACGCTCCACTTCGATCTCGCGCCGTCCCGGCTCGTAGCAGGACATGGCTCGGCCCAGCAGCACCGAAAAGTCGACCGACATCGTGGCCCTGAGTCGCCGGGGCTCACCCTGCGTGGTGTCTCCCGCGGCATCGGATTGCGTGACCTCGATGGTCCCGACGGCGCGCGCCGAGTCAGGCGCCCGCCGCCAGCGCAGCACGGGGTCATCGGTTTTTGAAACCAGCTGGCTGTCGAGGGTGAAGCTGGCGTCCCATACGCCGGCCAGCGATGCAGCTGGTGACGGAGCCGCCGCGTCGGGTGCACG
>DAIMFY010000090.1:0-6130 GCA_036724295.1 Gemmatimonadales bacterium
AGCTGTAGCTCGGGTAGGCGCCGTGCATCCAGACCGCCGAGTGGTCGGCGCCGCCCACGTTGGGATTCATGGTGGCCGCGAGCATCTCGGCGAGCGCGCCCAGCGGTGTGCCGTTGCCCATCACCCAGCCCCAGAAGCGAGGGTGGATGTTGCCGGTGGGGTATGGCAGCACGTTCTGAACGAAGTCGGCGTACGCCGCTTCTTCGCCCTCGGCCCGCCGAGGCGCCGGGCCGGTGAAGCCGTGTCGCACGTCATCGGGCATCCGCTGCCACACGGGGCGTTCGCGCACCGTTTCCAAGTAGTTCATCATCTCATCCACCATGCGGTGGCCGAGGGCGCGGAGGTCGGGCCAGGAGGAGGGATCGAGGGTGGAGCGCTGGTCGTCGGTCATCGGTCTTCAGTCGTCAGTCGTCAGTTGTCAGTTGAGGATCAAGGGAATCGAAACTTGCCCGTTCGTCACCCCGGTGAAAACCGGGGTCCAGAGCGAGATGGTCGCAGGATCACTTCCAGACCGAGTCTCTTCAACGCAAAGACGCGGAGGGCGCAGAGCATCGCATGGAGCTCCTTCTCCATGGCGGCGCCGGACCATCGGGCAGTCATCAACGGACTGGTTGTGTGGTTGCCAGACGGTGTCGGCATTTCCGTTGACACTGGGCTGCGAGAGGGCTTGGCGTACGGCGTAGCGCTCACAGCTTCAGCACCAGCCGGAGCCCTGCGTTCAGTTGCCGCATGGTCAGGGCGTCGAGCTGGCCTGACCGTTCCTGCAGGTCGTCGCGGTTGACCGTGATCAGCTGGGACACGTCGGCGACGGAGTCACGCCGGAGACCCGATGTCCTGGCCGATATGAGCACATTCCCTGGCGCATCGAGCAATCGAAGGTTTGATGTCAGAATGGCGGCGATGACCGTTTCGATGCGGCTGCGGTTGAATGCATCGGCCTGAATAACGAGTAGCGGGCGGCGGTAGCGTGGCTCCGATCCTCGGGGCTCGCCGAGATCGGCCCACCAGACGCTGCCCCGTTCGATCACCAGCTGTCCCTGGGTAGGCGGCGGCGCTGTGCCTGCCTGATTTCCGGATCCAGGGTGCTCGGCTCGGCGGCATGCACGGCGTCGAGCCGTTCGGTGACCTTTCGGGTCTGGTGCTTGGCCACGAACTCGGCAACTGCGGTCGCAAAGAGCCGGCTCCGGGAGAGGCCGAGACGTTCAGCGAGGGCTTCCGCCGAGGCGAAAAGGTCGTCAGGGAGGGAGATGGCTGTTTTCATACTGGAGTATAACTCCGGTATGATCAGGTGGAAAGGGGCGTGGGGCGTGGGGCGTGGGGCGTGGGGCGTGGGGCGTGGCGAAGCTAGCCTCGTCGCGTCATTGCGAGCTACCGCAGATAGTGAAGCAATCGGGACGCCCTGAAGGGCGCCAGGTCCTACACGCGCGCGATGCGCTCCACGTGTCTCGCCTCGAGAATGGACCAAGCCGCGATGGCGAGGAGGCATACCCACGCGGAGACCCGAAACGGAGGTGCCGCAAGAATGACCCAGGTGAGAATGACTGAATTCACCAGGAAGTGAACGCCCTCACGGATGCGGTGCTGATAGAGCTGGCCCAGACCGGGATCAAGGAGGTTCAGGAGCGGGGCGCTGGTGTCGGTGGGATGCGCTGCGGTTGGTGAAGCTGACATTGACCCTCCCCGGAACTGGGTATCCAACTGACTGCGTCTACATCCGCCGCTATTCCACCGCTTGCCGACCAGGCCGCGCGATTCGGCCGATCCAGAGACCTCCCAGCACCAGCGCCAGGGCCTCTGTGCGTCGTACGAGATCGCCCGGATGGGGGTTGCTATACCACCACCACACACCGGCCCCGATCATGAGCCACTGCAACAACGTCAGAAGGCGTGGCGGCACCTTCACTCTTCGGTCGCGCGCTTCTGCCTGCATCCATGTCGTCGCGGCGGGTGATTTCAGTTGTTCACTTCCGGCATCATGGTCCGCGGGCTCCATCGTGATTGCTCCTTGGCTGCCAGCCTTACGCGACCCTCGCTGAGTATACCGCGGCGTCGAGATCACAGTTGTCGTCGATCGCGCCCGGCAGGCTGAACAACCGTGGATCGCGCCGGAAGTGGAAAAGGCGATACAGCTGATACGCCTCGGCTTCTTCACGCGAGACTTGCAGTTCGTTCCGTGTGACGAAGAACGGGACGTACTTGCCGTACGTGGTGGTCTTGACCTCGATCAGCCGGTCGGCCCCGGTGATCTCATACGACCGCACGTCGAAGCCGAGGCCGTCACCCTGAGTAAGCGAGACGTGCTCGACCCGGTCCGCGAGCTTTCCCTTGCGCGCATGGATGAGCCGAGCCCGTTCGAAGTTGACCACGAACTCTTCGCCTGCTCGGCCCAGCGACGCATTGGCGGCCTCGAGGGCGAGGTAATTGGTCTTGGCGGCTCTCGACGGCTCAGCGACCCGGCGGCTCGGCGCTTCCTTTGGAACGGGAGGCACCTCCATGCGGGCCAGCAGATCCTCCACCGAAGGCACCGCAGCAGGCTCGACCGCCTGCAACCGCATGAGCTCAGCCAGCGCGGGACGAGCGGTAAGTTGCTCCTCGACGGCAAGAAGCAAGGCATCCTGAAAGTTGGATCGCGGCTGATACCCATCGATATACGCATAGCCGAGTTCGATCAGGGCGGCGCTGATGTTGGCATGCTTGAACTCGATTGAGCCGTCAGAACGATCATTGAGAAGAGGAGCGAGTCGGCGCCGGTGCTCCGTCTTGTTGAACGGCTCGCCGCGCAGCTCCAGCTCGAGCATGCCGAGATAATCGGCGACAATTGCCTCGTTTTCGAGTCGCGACCAGTCGGCCATCATCGATCCTCGGAACCGCAGATCGTCGGAGGCAGGTCCGTAACTGTGGACTCACGCTTCGTGTGCCGAGTCCGGTTGAATGCCTGCCTCCCCTCACCGCAGTTTTCGTGTTTTCGTGACCCTCAGGCTTATCAGCGTTCAGCCGCCCAGGACCCGCTCAGCACCACCGGCCCACTCAGGAAGTTGATGCGGTAGGTGGCCGTGCCGTTCATGTGGTCACCCGTGATGACGCCGGAGTGGTGGGCGTCCGTATCGTCCAGATCGAACGCTACCTGGCTGCCATTACGCGTACCGTGCTCGATGGTACCCGCGACCGGCGAGCTCTCGGCCTGGCCCCCCGTTGGCCCGCAGGCGAGGACACCGCCATACGTGCCAGTGAAGGTCGAGCCGGCCGCATGGACGTTCATCACGATATCGGACGCGCTGCAGGTGACTCCATTGGCGGTGAGGTTGGTGATCGACATGTGCCAGGTGCCGTCCATCGAACTGCTGGATGGCCCGGTGGAGTCGCCCCCGCCACACCCCGTCACCACTACGAGACCGACCGCCAGCAGTCCTGCCCGGATTAGACGCATGCTGTCCCCTTGTAGGAGTATTGAAGCACAATGCCCGGCTCAGGCTAGTGCGACGTGCTGTCGGCTGCTGGCGCACCCGCCAGCTTTTCCTGCACCGCCTTGAACAGGTTGTCGAAGCTCTCCCGCTCGGTGCCCGGGTCGACGGAACGCGACTGCTCGCCAAAGGTGCCGCGGTCGGCGTAGTAGGTCTCGTCGGTGGCAGTGACCTTGAGGCTGTCGCCAACCTCCTCCACGGCGAATCCCATTTCCAGTCGTACCCGCATGATTTCACCCGTGGCCTGCGGCACCCGGCCACGATCCTGCGTCAGGACGATCCGGCCCTTGCTCACCTTCTTGACCTTGAATTTCTGCGGCTTGAGGATTTCGCCCATGGCGCTGGCCACGTCCTTGGGAGTCACGTGCGCAAGCGTGACCGACGGCGGCGGTCCCTGCTGCGCCTGGAGAGGCGTGGACGCACAACATGCTGCGAGGATGAGGCCGAGCAAGGTTCGGGTCACAATGCCTCCCAGGTCATGGTGGGTTGCTCCGATTTTCGTGCTTTCGTGTTTTCGTGTGCGTAATTGCCGGACTTGCCCCTCGACACGGGTGAGGGTGGGGCGGGTCTGAGACCCGCCCCTACGGCGCTTCGCGCTTTCTCCCTACCGCCCAAATCCAAACCACTCCGCCATCTCGTTCTTCCGCCCCAGGCACCAGTCCCGCACGATCTCCGACGCCAGCATGGCGAACACCGTGCCGTTGCCGCCATAGCACGCCGCGAAGATCGAATCCGGGTACCCGGGGTGACACCCGATGTACGGCATGCTGTCATCCGACTCGGCAAAGGTGCCGGCCCAGGCAAACGCCGGCACAAGATCGAGCTCAGGAAACATGCGCCGAGCCCGACGGAGGAGTGTTTCCGTCTTCTCGGCGAGCGCGCGGTCGCGCCGCTCCGGCGTGGTGTGGCGGTCATCGCCGCCGCCCACCAGCACCCGGTTATCGTCGGTGGTTCTCAGATAGATATACGGCCTCGCGGTCTCCCAGATAAGGGCCCGCTCGTGCCAGCTACCCAGGTCCAGCACCGGTTCGCTGGCAAACGCATACGTGTCATGCAAGTGTACCGCAGGCTGCCGAAGCATCTGCTCGGTTTCGTAGCCGGTGGCGTAGACAAGGCGATCGGCCCGCAGGAAAGCCCCGGTGGAAGACTTCAGTCTTCGGTCGTCAGTCGTCGCGGAGCGATGGATGACCGAAGACCGAAGACCGACGACCGTCCTATCGTATACCCGCAATCCCCGCCGCACCCCGTCCGCCAGCAGCGCATGGGTGAACGCGTAAGGGTCCACCTGCGCCGCGTCGCGGTGCCACAGTGCGGCAGCGCGGCTGAACGGGAAATGACGGGCAATCTCCGCGCGGTCCCAGAGCTCGACCTTCAAGCCCGCCTGGGTGCGCGCTTCGTATTCGGCGGCGAGCTTCTTCGCGTCGCTGGTGCGGCTGGCGAAATAGAGACTCGGGACGCGGGACACGAGACGCGAACCCCGGGTCCCGCGTCTCGCGTCCACGGCTACGAGCTCGCTCACGCCGTCGCGCGCCGCCCGGTACACTCCTTCTGCCCGCTCGCGGCCAATCCGATCCGTGAGCTCCACCAGCGACACGTCCAGGTCGTACATCAGGAGCGCGGTGGAGGCGGAAGTGCTGCCCCAGCCGATCTCGCGCGCGTCGACCACCACCGTGTCGAGTCCCGCCTGCACCAGCTGCCAGGCGCAGAGCGCGCCGGTCACGCCGGCGCCAATCACGAGCACGTCGCATTCGACATCCGACGTGAGCGGGGGATACGTGGCCAGGAGGCCATCGCGAACGGGCCAGAACGGCGCGCCGGAGGTCAGGTCAATGGGTCATCTGTCCGTGAGAGAAGGTTGAAGCCAACGTCACGGTCGACGGCGACCCGATTGCTTCGCCTTCCTGCGGAAGGCTCGCAATGACGCCTCGACCTTCGACCTTCGACCCGCGACCCGCGACCCGCGACCCGCCACCCGCGACCGTTGACCATCGAGTCTCTCGCCTCTTCACCGTCCGCCTAGAACTGCCCCAGGTAGATCCCGCCGGCAAACGCACCAAACGATTCCCGTCCGTTGAAGTCGCCCAAGATCGCAATCGAGAGGCCGAGAAAGCTGGTGAGCCGGATCCGCCCTTCCCCGCTCACGAGTACTCCCATGACGTCATCGGTGGGCTGGGAGCTGGCGAAGACTCCTCCACCAAGGGTGCCAGTCACGACACCGACGCCCGCCGACACGATCAGCTGCGTTGAACCGCGCATGGGCGTAAGGAGCCGGCCCACCAACAGGCCATAGTCGCTGCTGACGTTGCCGAACAGCTCCCCAACCGTGGCGAGTCTGCCCTGCACGACATAGCGCCCGCTGCGGAAGGCCAGAGACAACGCTCCGCCGGCCTCGTATGGCGTACCAGGGCCCACCACGGCGCTACCCCAGAACGCAGTCGGCGCCAGGGGGCGATCCTGGGCCAGCCCGACGTCGGGAAAGAGGAGAATGGCGCCTGCCACCATCATCGTCTTGCTGAATGTGAGCATGACTCCTCCGTGCGGCACGGCATCGATTGGTCCATCTGTGGTCAACGGCCCAACGGTCAACGTTCGATGGTGGTCAGCTGTCGGTCGTCAGAAGTGCTCAGACCTGTCACCTTGAACAAGCGAAGGCTCCGCCTCTTCGGCCG
>DAIMFY010000090.1:6230-7537 GCA_036724295.1 Gemmatimonadales bacterium
GTCGACCGTCGACCGTTGACGCTCTCATTTCTTCACCAGACCATGCACCAGCGCGTAGCGCACCAGTGCCGCCGTGCTGGTCAGGCCCAGCCGCTCGCGAATGCGGTTGCGGTGAAACTCCACGCTGCGTATATGGATTCCCTGGTCGTCGGCAATATCCTTCAGGCTCCAGCCCTTGGCGATCAGCTTGAGGATCTGCAGCTGGCGGCGGGTCAGCCCCGCAACACCGTGGCCGGCGTCGAGCATGGGTGGCACCGTCTCTCCGTCGGTTGCGGCGACCAGGCGGGGCGTGACGTATACGTGGCCTTCGAGCGCCTGGGCAATCGCAAACCGGAGCTCATCCGGCCCCGCCAGCTTGAGCACGAATCCGCTGGCGCCCAGGGCGACAGCCTCATCGGCGTAGATCGGATCGGCATGCATGGTGAGCATGACGAACGGCACCTTGGGCGTGAGTGCCGCAAGATCGCGCCCGACCTCCATGCCGCTGCGGCCCGGCAGTGAAATGTCGAGCAGCACCAGGTCCGGCCGCACCCGTTCCACGACCGCCACCACGTCCATTCCGTTGGCCACGATCTCCACCACTTCGTGGGCCGGCTCCAGCATCGCACGCAGCCCTGCGGCCACCAGCGCGTGGTCCTCTGCGATGACCAGCCGGGGTCGCTTCACGAGTGGCGGAGTGCAGGCGGGATCCAGGCCGTGACGCTGGTACCCTGCCCCGGCCTGGTCCGCACGGTGAGCCGCCCGTGCAGCAGCCGCACCCGCTCCGAGAGACTGGTGATGCCGAGCCCCGCCTGCGCCGAGACGGAGCCGCGGTCAAAACCGTTGCCGCCGTCGGCCACCTCCAGCAGGGCGCCATCCGCCTCGGCGCCGAGGCGCACCATGGCGGTCCGCGTTCCGGCATGCTTGAGCACGTTGCGCAGTCCTTCCTGGGCGACGCGAAAGAGGCAGGTCTCCGCCTCCGGGGAGAGCTGGCCGCCGGGCAGCGCGCCGCGCACCCGCACGTCGAGTCCCTGCGCCCGGAATTCCGAGGCGAGCTGCTCCAGCGCGGCGCTGAGGCCCAGGTGCTCGAGCGTGGTGGGGTGCATCCGGTGAGCCAGCCGTCGTACTTCTTCGGCCAGGTCATCGAGCTCGGCGCGGAGCCCGCCGGCCCGCCGGGCGAACTCTGCGGTGCCCGACCCGTTGAGCGCCGCGATCTCGTCCACCTCGTGACCCAGCATGGCCACGCGCTGGATCACGTCATCGTGCAGCTCGCGCGCCATCCAGCGGCGCTCGTCCTCCTGCGCCGTGAGCAGGCGGCCGCCGAAGGA
>DAIMFY010000091.1:0-7535 GCA_036724295.1 Gemmatimonadales bacterium
GTCTCGCCCGCGACGAACCGCGAGGCAAAGCGCCGAGCCAGGGGATTGGAGCGGATAAAGCGGAAGACGCCGTTCCGCTGCGACAACCAGAGCAGGCCCTGACGGAGCATGCGGTTCTATTCCTCGACAGAAGTGGAGCCTCGAAGGTAGCGGCGATGCCGCCGCAGGGGCAAAGCCATGGCTGCTGGCCATTGGTCGCTGGCTTGTGGCTGCACGAGCGGCCTTGGCTTTGCCCTATTGTGGCCGTGACGTAACTTCCCTCTCCCACATATCCATGCCTGCGAGGTTCGATGTCCATGCGCCGAGTGATGCCCCTTGCCATCGCGTGCCTGCTGCTGGCGGGCTGCGGTGACCGTGACAACGCCGATGCATTCAGCTTCCACGGCATGACACCGGGAATGAGCGCCACCGGCCTCCGCGCGGCCGCCACCGGCCTCGGGATCGGCGCCATGGACTGCTCGCCGTTTCACATCGAGGGTCTCGCGGCCGACCTGCTCTGCTACACCCCCGACTCGGCCGCCAGCACGGCGAACGTGAGCGCCATGGTCCAGTCGGCCGACAGCATGGTCTCGTACCTGGCCATCCGCGAGTTCATGACCGCACCGGGCACCGCGTACGACGCGCTCAACCGCCTTTGGGGCGCCCCGGATACCACGATCGAGACGGGGCGCCGATGGCAGCGCGGGCGATGGACGGCGACCGCCGACACGGGTGAAAACATCCTGACCATCTGGATGTCCGACACCACGACGGCGCGGCTGGTGGCGCTGGCAACCCAGCAGGCCCAGCTTGAGGCGATCGGCGCAGATACGCTGCCGTACGCCGCCGACGGGGTGGCCGTCGTCGAAATGCTGCGCGCCGATTCGGTGGGACACCCCGGACCGCAGCTCGCGGCCGAGCTCACCGACAAGCCCGCCATCGTGGGGTGCGACCGGGTGGCACCGCCCGCCTCGCTCGCCGGTCGCAGCGGCTCCGTGCTGCTCGCCTACGTGGTTGACACCCTCGGGCGGGTTGAACCCAGCTCGGTGCGGGTGATCGAGGCCAGCCACCGCGGCTTCGCGCCTTCCGCAGCGTCCTCGGTGCGGTCCTGCCGGCTCACGCCGGGCCGGAAGGACGGCCGCGCGGTGCGAACTCTGGTGCAGCAGCGGGTGACGTTCGACGTGAAGCACTGAAGCCGGGCATCGGTAGGGGCAAAGCCATGGCTTTGCCCCTACCGATGCCCGGCCCTGTACGCCTCCCGCACCAGCTCCTGAAAATGATGCACCCCGGCTTCGTAGCGCACCGAGAAGCGGCCGGTGTCGTAGGCGCGTGAGGCAAGGCCCTGCTGTACCCGGGCGCAGATCTCCGCGTCCTCCGCCTGCACCGCATCACTGTAGGTCACGTCGGCCTCGACCCGGGCCGGGTCCACTTCCTCATGAAAGTACTGGAAGATGACCCGGCAGCGTTCGTGCCCGTCGGGCAGGACCCAGTTGGTCTGCAGGCGTCCCGGCAGGATGTTGAGCATGAAGTTCGGGAAGATGCAGTAGTAGAATGCCTCGCCGCCACCGTCCCTGCTGTAGAGATTGTCGCCGGTGAGCGGGCTGTGCTGCAGTGAATACCAGCGATACGGCGTGGTCACGTACTGGCGGTAGTCATACAGCTTGGCCAGCTCGGGATGCACGTACGGGACGTGGTACCCTTCCAGGTAGTTGTCCACGTACACCTTCCAGTTGCACGCGACTGCGTAGTCCACCCGCCGCACGAATCCGAGCCGATCCAGCCGCATCGGTGCGATCTGCTCGGCGATCCCGGACATGAATTCCGCCAGTGGCGACGCGCCCGGATCGAGGTTCACGAAGACCAGCCCCTGCCATTCCTGCACCTGCACCGGATGCAACCCGAAGTCCCTCTTGTCGAACAGCTCGGTGCGGTCCATGGCGGGCACGCCGCGGAGTGAGCCATCCAGCAGGTAGGTCCAGCCGTGGTACTTGCACTGGAGTGCGTTGGCGCAGCCCTCGGGCTCCAGCGCCAGCGGGCCGCCACGATGGCGGCAGACGTTGTAGAACGCCCGCAGCACGCCGTCCTTGCCACGGATCACGATCACCGGTTCGCCCGCAATGTTTTCCGTCACATACTGGCCCGGCGTTGCCAGCTGCGCCGCATGCGCAATCCCCTGCCAGGTGCGCGCGAAGATCCATTCGCGATCCGCGTCATGGAACTTCGGATCCACGTACCACGCGCTCGGAATCGTGCGGGCACGCGCCAGTGGTGCGGCGGCGAGATCGGACTCGGCGATTGCCGGCGGCTGGAAGACTCTCACGACACCACCCGGTGCGGTGACGGCTCCAGTGCCTGCGCCACGCGCGCCAGCCCGCTCACCAACTGCTCCAGGTGTGCCTCGGTGGTACGCGGATTCATGATGGTCACCCGCAATACCTGCATCCCGTCCAGCATCGTGGTGGTGATCCAGCCTTCGCCGGAGGCGTTGTACTGGTCGCGGAGCGTCCGGTTGAGCGCATTCAGGTCTGCCGAAGCCGCCGAGCCCCCCACCCACCGGAAGCAGAGAATGTTGCATGCCGGCTGGTGCAATACCTCGAAGCCGGTCGTCTCGTGGAGCCGGGCCGCGAGTTCCTCCGTCAGGTCGCACAGGTGATCGTACAGCGCGCCGATCCCATCGGCGCCATACCGCTTGAGCGCGATCCAGACCTTGAGCGCATCAAACCGCCGCGAACAGGCAAAGCTGCGCGGCCCCAGGTCCCAGCTCCGCTCACCACTTCGCTCGTGGAAGAGATAGGGGGCGCGCTGGGCAAAGGCCTGCGCCAGCTGGCGCTCGTCTCGCACCAGCAGCATCCCGCACGAGAGCGGCATCAGCATCATCTTGTGCGGATCCCAGGCAATGCTGCTGGCATGCCGGAGGCCCGCCACCATGGCCCGTCGCCGTGATGAGAGTTGAGCCGAGGCACCGTGCGCGCCATCCACGTGCAGCCAGAGGCGGCGCTCATTGCAGACCTGACCGATGCGCTCCAGTTCGTCAAAGCTGCCGGTGGCCGTCGAGCCCGCGGTCGCCACGACCGCCATCACATCCTGTCCATCGGCCTGCAGCTGTCCGAGCGCGCGTTCGAGCGCATCCACATCCATGCACAAGTCGCGGGTCGGCACCATGACCACATGGTCCATGCCGAGGCCGAGCTCACCGGCGGCACGAGTCACGGCGTAGTGCGCGTGCTCACCGCAGACGATGACGGGCGGATGTTCGCCCACACCGCGCTGCCAGGCGTCAGGGCGGCTGGCGGCCCGGGCGGCAAGCATGGCGGTGAAGGTGGCCTCGGTCCCGCCCGACGTGAAGGTGCCGCCCGCACCTTCGGGCAGGCCCGCCAGCTCGCACATCCAGCGGATGACCCTCGTCTCCACCGCGGTCCCGGCTGGCGACATTTCACGCACCGCCAGCGAATTGTTGAGCACCGAGACGAGGACCTCGCTCCAGATGGCCGCGGGAAGCGGCGCGCTCACCTGGTGGCCGAGGTACATCGGATGCGAGAGCCGGATGGAGCGGCGCATGACGAGCGTCTCCGCCTGATCCAGGATCTCTTCGAGCGGAGCCCCGCCGCCGGGAAGCACGGCATCCAGCTCGCCGTACATGCTGTCGGCGGCGATGGGGGTCGTAACCGGGACATTCTCTGCCGCGGATTCGGCCAGGAACGCGGCGGCCAGTTCGGCAAAGCGGCGCGCCGCCGCGGGCGTGGCGTCATCGAGCATGCGATGGAGAGTGGCGTCGAGCACGGGCGCTCCGCGGGCTGGCATGGGGGAAGGTGCCACCTCAAGATACATTTGTCGGGTCACCCGACTGGAGTTTGCCCATGCGACTGCCGTTGATCGTGCTGGCTCTTGCCGCCGGCGCAAGTGCCTGCCGGCCGGAGCCTGCACCGGGCGACGGCAACTCCGCACGTTCGGCTCCCGCCGCGCCGGCCCTTGCCCGGCCGGCAAGCATGCAGCGGGTGAATACCGGCGCCCGCGGCATGATTGGCCAGTTGCGCTGGGCCTATTCGCCGGACAGCAGCGCGCTGCTCGCGGTCGAGGACTGGGCGTCCATTGAAGCCGAGCCGTTCTTCGACGGCTTCCGGGTCGCATCCGAACGGTTCGGCCGGGTCGCGGGGCGTGACAGCGTCTGGGACGCAGCGCCATCGCCCGACTGGGCGCGGGTCCTCTACGGTGCCGCGCTCATCCTGCATGCCGGCGAGGCGGAGACATTGCCCCCTGCCACGCTCGACGCCGCGGCCAGGAGGCTGGGCGTCTCGGCGGAGGAGGCGCGCGCCAGCCAGTTCAGCGCCAGCGGCATGGGACCGGCCGCCGGCTGGGCCAGGCTTGGCATCCTGGACCTGGACAGCGGCGAGATGCATCCACTCGCCTCGCTCACCGGCTGGCGAGTGCGGTGGAACGGGAATGGCACGCGGGTGTTTGGCGGGCTGGGCCCGGAGATGGTCCAGGACGATTCACCCTCCACGGTATGGGTCTCGATGACGCCATCGGGCGACTCCGCGGCGCAGTGGACCGGTGCGGCACCGCTGGACACCGCCTCGGTCGCCTGGGTTACGGGACCTACGCTCGACGTCTCGGTCGCGCCCGACACATCGGCCGTCACCCTTGCCCGGGCTGGGCACACGGTGACCAGCGCTGGCGACACCGTCCGGGTGGATGACCGGGTGCTGGGACCGGGCATCGCCGTCGCCGCGACCCGTCACGGCTGCTACGTGCTGGCGCTGGTACAGGACTCCGCCGCGCGCGACTTCGACCCCAGGTGGCGCGCTGCGATCTATGACGCAGGCTGTGCCCTGCCGGCGCCCCAATGAACCCAGGCGAACGTATTGCGGTCGAGATCATCGACGATCCGGAAGCGCTGGCGCGCGCGGTCGCCGGGCGCATCGCCGAGCTGATCGTCAATCGCGACCGGCAGGGAAGGCGCACGGTGCTGGGGCTCGCCACCGGCTCGACGCCCGTGGGTGTCTACCGCGAACTGATCCGCCTGCACCGCGAGGAAGGCCTCTCGTTCGGCAACGTCGTCACGTTCAACCTGGACGAGTACTACCCGATGGCGCCGGACAGCATCCACTCCTACCATCGCTTCATGTGGGAGAACTTCTTTTCCCAGGTGGACCTCACGCCGGAGCAGGTGCACATCCCGCGGGGCGACGTGCCCCGGGAACAGGTCGCGGAGGAGTGCGCCGCCTATGAGGCAGCGATCCGCGGTGCCGGCGGCATCGACTTCCAGCTGCTCGGCATCGGCAAGACGGGGCATATCGGCTTCAACGAGCCGGGATCGAGCCTGGACAGCCGCACCCGGCTCATCACCCTCGACCGGATCACCCGCAAGGACGCCGCGGCAGATTTCTTCGGCGAGGACAACGTCCCGCACGAGGCCATCACGATGGGTGTCGCGACCATCCTCGAGGCGCGCGAGATCGCCATCCTGGCCACCGGCGAGCACAAGGCCACCATCGTGCGCCGCACGGTGGAAGAGTCGATGGACCGGCAGGTGGCAGCCACGTACCTGCAGCAGCATCCAGCCACCACCTTCCATGTCGATCTCGCGGCGGCAGCCGGCCTCACCCGGATCGCCACGCCATGGCTGCTGCACGAAGTGGAGTGGACCACGGAGATGGCGGTGCAGGCGGTGGTCTGGCTCGCCCAGCGCGCGGGCAAGGCCATCCTCAAGCTCACCCCGGCCGACTACAACGAGCATCATCTCGCGTCGCTCATGGCGGCCCACGGCGACGCGGGTGCCGTCAATGGCCTCGCCTTCAACGCCCTCGGTGCCCGCATCCGCGGCCGCTCGAGGCTGCCGCGGGGAAAGAAGATCGTCTGCTTCTCCCCGCATCCGGACGACGACGTCATTTCCATGGGCGGGATGCTGCGGAAACTGGTGCTCAACGGTAACGAGATCGTGGTGGCCTACCAGACCAGCGGCAACATCGCCGTTTTTGATCATGACGTGCGGCGTTACATGGACTTCCTCGAACGGCTGGCGCATGCAGGAGCGATCGAGCGCGATGGCGTCCTGAACCTCGCCGAGCGGGTGCGCAATTTCCTGGAGAACAAGACGCCCGGCGACGTGGACCTGCCGGAAATCCAGGACATCAAGCGGATGATCCGCGAGTCGGAGGCCATAAGCGGCATCGAGACCCTCGGCCTCGAGCGCCGCAATGCCCGCTTCCTCAACCTGCCCTTCTACCAGACTGGCAAGGTGCGGAAGGATCCGGTGGGCCCGGCCGACGTCGCCATCGTGCGCCAGTTGCTGCAGGAGGAGGCGCCGGACCTGATCTTTGCAGCGGGCGACCTCAGCGATCCGCATGGCACCCATCGCATGTGCCTGGAAGCGGTGACCCACGCGCTGGACGAACTGCATCCGCGCGGCAGCGGCATCCGCCCGCCGGTCTGGCTCTACCGGGGCGCCTGGCAGGAATGGTCGGTGACCGAGGCGACCTGGCTGGTGACGATGTCACAGGAGGAACTGCGGCTCAAGATCCAGGCAATCTTCAAGCACCAGTCGCAGAAGGATTCCGCGCCGTTTCCGGGCGGCTATGACGAGCGCGAATTCTGGCAGCGGGTGGAAGCGCGGAACAAGGAAACGGCAGCACTGCTCGATCGGCTGGGGTTGGCGGAGTACTTCGCGGTGGAGGCGTACGTGGTCAGGTAGGGCGGGATGGGCCGGATGGGCGGGATGGGCAGGTCGGAGCTCACCCTGCATCACTCGCCCATCCGGCCCATCCCGCCCATCTAGTAAAACCTCCCCCCCTCCTCCGCCATCCGCACCAGCGCGTCCGCCGGATGAAAGCGCGGGCCGTGGCTCGCTTCCAGTGAGCGCAGCATCTGCACCACGCGGCTGGCGCCGAGGTCATCGATCATCCGCAGCGGGCCACCACGGAATGCGGGGAAGCCGATCCCGAACACCGCGCCGATGTCACCGTCGCGCGGGGAGCGAACGACGCCCTCGGCGGCTGCCATCGCCGCTTCGTTGAGCATGGCGTAGAGGAGCCGCTGCTGCACCATGGTGGGCGCCAGTTCGTCACGGCGCAGGACGCCAAGCAGCTTGTAGACGCTTTCGTCCACCCCCTGCTTCTTGCCGTCAGCGTATTGATAGAATCCCTTCCCGTTCTTCCGGCCCAGTCGCCCAGCCTCCACCATGGTCCCAAGTATGCTCGCGGGCTCGAGCCGCACGCCGAACTTCTCGTGCATCACCTTGCCTGCCTTCAGTCCGACGTCGAGGCCCACTTCGTCCAGCAGCGTCACCGGACCAACGGGAAAGCCGAACTTCGTCATGGTGCTGTCCACCAGGTCGATCGGCGCGCCTTCCTCGAGCAGCAATCCCGCCTCGTTGAGGTAGGGCAGCAGGATGCGATTCACCCAGAAGCCGGGGTGGTCGGCCACGACGATGACCGTCTTTCCCATCTTGCGGCCAAACCGCACCGCCCGCACGATGCATTCCGGCGCCGTACCCGAGTGCGGAATCACCTCGAGCAGCGGCATCTTTTCCACCGGCGAGAAGAAGTGCATGCCGAGCA
>DAIMFY010000092.1:0-7501 GCA_036724295.1 Gemmatimonadales bacterium
GGCGGGGATTCCAGCCCTGATAGACGAAGAACTGCCCCCACGTGACCGCGCCGTAGGCGTTGAGCCCCTCGTCGCTCGTCATCTGCAGCTCGGAGCGGAAGAAGAATGACGTGTGTGGGTTGATGAGGAACAGCGCGTGGTGGTTCACGGTATTGGAAGGCGCGATGGCAATCCCGTTGGAACCGGTGGGCTCGCGCCGCCAGTCCTCAAGACTGGTGCGGCGGGGCGTCGGTCCCTCACGGCGGTCGCCGTACATCCGCTCCATGCCCCGAAGGCTGATCGTCTCGATGTCGCCGCCGATGCTCCCTTCGCTGAAGGAGAGCGCCATCCACGGCTCAAAATGGGAGAGGGCTCGCGGCTTCACATCGGAATGCTTGTAGAGATAGAAATTGAGTCCGTCGGCCCAGGCGTCCATCAGCTTCTGCAGCCACTTCGGGCTTCGGGTGTACATGGCCTTGAGCGAATCATCCTGGATGTAAAGTCGGGCGCGAAGATCCTGCATGATCGCGCTCTCGCCCTCGGCCTGGGCGGTACGCCCCAGCGCAAAGAGGTAGTTCGTCTCGATCCGGTTGAAGTCGTCCTCGGCCTGGGCGTAGATCATGCCGAAGACGGCGTCGGCATCGGTCTTCCCGTGGACGTGGGCAATGCCCCAGTCATCGCGCGTGATGGTCACGGCGCCAGCCTCGCGCTGCCAGCGGGCGATGTCGGATGACGATTGGGCGGCGAGGGGCGCCGCCGAGACGGCGACGGCGAGGCAAGCGGCGGCAAGTCGAATCATCGGAATCCCTGTAGGGGCGGCCTGCGGCCGCCCCATCACTGCACGACGTTGGTTCATGGGGATTTCAAGGGTGCGGGAGCGCGTGGGAAAGCGCAAGGGCTGTGCGCTCAGTGCAAGCCGGCCTGCGCTAGAAAGTCATCCACCGCACTGGTATACGCTGAGTCGGCGCCAAGCTGGCTATCGATCTGCGCGTGGGACTTGTCGAGCGGGAGGACGCCCGCCTCACCGCCCATCTCACGGGCCCGCGCCGCGAAAGCGTTCGCCTGCGCGCACGAATCCCGACGCCGGGTGGAGCAGACCAGCAGCAGGGGCGCGGTCGGGTGGTCCAGCCGGAGCGTGGGTGACACACGGCGCCAGAAGACGGAATCGCTCCCGAAGGCACGGTCATAGAGCGCGAGGTGCCAGGCTCGCATGATGGCAACCACGTCATAGGCGCCGGCGTCGAGCCCGATCGTGGCAAGCCAGGGCCGCACACCGGCGCGACGCGCGAGGGTGCTGTCCGCGGCCACCAGCGCCACGAGATGCCCACCCGCCGAGTGACCCATCAGGACGAGGCGACCTGCATCGCCACCCCAGCGCGACGCATTCTTCTGGATGTAGGACACCGCCCGCGCCACATCTCCCGCCTCGGTCAACACATCGACGTCCGGCACCATCCGGTAGTTGACCGAGACCACGATGTATCCCTTGGGCAACCAGTGCCCGACCTTGTTCTGCACCACTCCATGGGAAGTCTTGTCGCCGCGGGTCCACCCGCCGCCATGCACCATGATGATGACCGGCGCTGCGGTGGCACCGCGCGGGACATATACGTCGAGTTGCTGCTGCGGAGCTTCGCCATACGGCACGTCCCGCTCCACCCGCGCGCCGGACGGCAGCGGGAACCGGCCCTGCGCTTGAAGTGACGAGGCGGCGAGAAGCAGTATGACGGCGGTGAACAGAGTCCGCACCCTGACCCCTGACCCTAACCCCTGATCCCTAACTCGATCTCTCCCGCTATCTCCATCACCGGCAGCACGCCGGGGATTTGGAGTGTCGCGGTGACAGGCAGGGCCTCAGTGCCCTTGAGGGTACCGCGCTCGATGCCATCGGTCACGGCGCGCTCGATCTCACGCTGGGCCGTGATGCCGAAGCGCTTGAGAAACTGGCGAAGCTGGAGGTTGAAGGTTTCGTCGTCCATGGGGCCTCCTGGTCTGGTGGGCGGTTCATGCACCAGGAGGAAAGATATGGCGGCTGGCTGCAGGCTGCTGGTCGAGGGCCGCGTCCCACGTCTCGCGTCCCGCGCCCATCCCGCCCCTACGCGCCCAGCGCCCGTTTCACGTAGTACCACGGCACCAGCAACCCGCGCTCCACGCCGTGCGCCCAACGGACATAGGCCGGGGACGGCAAGGTCATCCGGCCCAGCGCCCAGAGCCGAGTCGCTTTATCGGGCATGCGGCTGAGCGCCGCGCGCCACCCCGCCGTCGTGCCGTGCCGCAGGCCGTGCAGCGCGAGGTCGCGATCGAGTGCGTCGTGCCGGGCGGCAGCCAGTTCCACCTGATACACCAGTGCCGTATCAAACGGCGCCCCCAGCGACGCCAGGTAGCGGAGCAGCACTGAGGCCGGCAGCAGCAGCCGCGCGCGCGCCAGCGTGTCGATGAGCCGCTCGGCGCGCAGTGGACCATTCCGCGCCAGCATCCACGCGTCGCAGGCCCACTGCAGCGTGGCCCGCTTGGCGCTGTAGCAGGCCCGACCCAGCAGGAACGCCAGGGCATCTTCCCGCGCGAGCACCCGTGCGGATCGTCCACCAAGGTCATGGATCCGGTTGGACGAGAGCAGCGCGTCGAAGGAGCTGGGATGACAGCTCAGGTGGAAGAGGGACGTGTTGAGACGCACTGGCAGGTCCCGCCCGTGGCGCAGCTCCACGATACCATCACCCGATGCGACGCGATGGAACCCGGCCCGCTCCAGCGCCCGCGCTGACCGCTCGACGTCGCTCTCCCCCATGAGCAGGTCGATATCATGCGCATGGCGCAGCATCGGCTCCGGGTATGCTGACATGCCGAGATCGCCGCCACCGAGCACGAGGAACACGACACGCGCCTCGTCCAGCGCGCGCAACGCGTCCATCAGGATGCCGCGATAGAGCTCGCTCCGGAGCTCCTCGCGCAGCAGGCCGGTGCGGAGCACGGTGAGCAGCGCCGGCTCTGCCTCGACGCCATTCCGGCGCAGGTTCCAGACGAGCAGTGGCCCCAGCCGCTTCTGCTCCCCGCGGTCCGTGCGGAAGAGCTCGGCGAGGTCGCGCCCATTCGCGGTGAACGCCTGCCAGGCGCTGCCGCACCGATCGCCGTCGGCGAGGCAGGCCTGCAGCAGCAGGCCTTCATCGTGTCCAGGGAGCAGCGCCGCCAGCGCGCGCCGCAGGGCGGGGGCTACCATCCTTCGCGCCGCCGCTGGTCGAGAACCTGCTTGAGCAGCGGCACCACATCCATGGGGGACGACGTGTGGCTCATCGTGAGGTTCTGGCCATGGATGCGCCGCTCCAGCAGGATGTCCGGCATGACCTCATACTTGACCTGCCGCATCATCATCCGCACATACCATTCGGTGTCCTCCCCCCGCCGCAGCTTCGGATCGAAGACACCGATCCGCTCGAACACCGTGCGCCGCGCCAGCATGGTGCATGGCGAAATGGGAATGACGGGCCACCGGCCCGGGTCAAAGCCGGACTGCTCGTCAAAGGCGACGTTTCGCATGCCGCAGAAGACGATCTCGAGCTCGGGCCGCTCCGCGAGGCGAGCGAGCTCGCGCTGCTGCTTTTCCGGATGCCAGAGGTCGTCAGCGTCGAGGAAACAGACGAGCTCACCCGTGGCCATCGCGATCCCGGCGTTCCGCGCTGTCGCCGGCCCCTGGTTCTCCTGGCCCAGGTAGCGGACCTCATCACCAAAGCTCCGAACCACGCGCTCGGTATCATCTGACGAGCCGTCATTCACCACGATGATCTCCTGCGGCGGCATCGTCTGCTGCTGGATGCTGCGAATGGCGTCAGCGACAAAGCGCTCGCCATTGTACACCGGCACGATCGCGGTCACTGTCGGTGTCACGCCTCCGCCTTCCGTCGCTGGTCGAGCGAGCGCTTGATGATGGCGAGGAATTCATCCCGGCTCGCCGCCGCATGGGTCTTGCTCATGTTGTTGCCATGGATCCGCCGGTGCACCAGGACCTCCCGGACCAGGATGTCCTTCATGCCCAGCTGCCGGGCCCGGAGGAACCAGTCGGCGCCGTCGCCATGGTCCAGCGATGTATCAAACGGACCAATCCGGTCAAAAGTGGCTCGGCTCAGCACCATGCCGATCGAGAGATACCCTGGCGTCGCCTGGTTCTTCGGGTGCTGGCGCTCGAAGTCATTCTTCGGCTCGAATCCCGGCATGAAGAAGTTCTGCACCAGGCACACGGAGATCGCAGCCTCGGGATGCTCCGCCAGGCTGGCGAGCTGGCGCCCGATCCGGGTGGGTTCCCAGGTGTCGTCCGCATCGAGGAACGCGAGATACTCCCCACGTGATGCCGCGATGCCGGTATTCCGCGCCACCACGGGACCCGCATTGTCCTGCCGGAGATACCGGACTATCGGCCTTGTCCCAACTGCACCGGAACAATCGGCGTAATCTGCGAAATCTGTGGATACCACCCGGTCGGTAGCATCAGTGGACCCGTCGTCCACCACGATGACTTCAATCGGGTGATGCGTCTGCGCGAGGATGCTCCTGATTGCCTCCGCCAGGAAGCGCTCACCGTTGTAGACCGGGATGATGCACGACACCAGTGGCGTGCTCACCGCTTCACCACTTCCGCCACCATGTCGGCCACTGCCCGGGGCAGCTGCGCCAGGTCGCGGCCTACATCGAGCCAGCAGGTGGGCAGGCGCATCACCACGTCGGACATGGTCTTGAACGCGGAGTGACCGAGTTGCACATAGGGCAGCAGGAGCAGCGAGCTCGGTGCCAGACGGAGCAGCGCTTCCGGCTTGCTCGCGGGGTACCATCGTGACTCCGGCCGGTCCACCACTCGCGGGAACGCGATGACCCGCAGCTCGGCCTTCCCGGCGAGCCGGACGTTGCGAAGATCCGAGGCCAGCACCAGCGACTTGTCCTCGCGCGCCAGCTTGCCGTGGATTGCTCCCGGCACCAGCCGGGGAAAGCGCTGCAGGTGCGCCGGATCGAGGTGTGCGGAGTTGTACGCCCCGTAGCCAACGATGCGCTGGCCCGTCTGCTCCACGCTGACGTAGTCGTCGGCGAGGTAGCTCCATCCCTCCTGCATGCAGGAGAGCGACGTCGTGGACTTGCCCGAACCTCCGGGCCCCGCCAGCAGCACCCCGATGCCGTCGCGCTCGATGAAGCCGGCATGCAGCGGCTGCAGGCTGCAGTCATGTTGCCAAAGCAGGAGCTCGGAATGCCAGGGACGGCCCAGCTCGTACTGGCTCAGCTGGCTCGCAGCCACAACCCATCCGGCAATCCGCTTCCCCGTGCGATCGAGCACCGAGCGCGTCCGTGCCTGCTCAAAGAGCACGAAGCGCCCACCAGGAGACACGTCGGTTCGCCCCGCCGATCCTGCTTCACCGCGCGGTACGCAACCGGGCGCACTCACCCCTGTTTCGGCACCATCCCACATGTCGATCTGGAGATCGGGTTCGCGATCCGGGTCGGCGACACGAAGGTGGGAAATAGCGCGGGTGAGCCTGCTCCCCAGCGCATCGCCCACCAGCCGGACGCTGATCAGGCGATCGGCGATCACGTAATGCGACAGGTGCACCTTGCCCGGGTGCAGCGCCGCCGCACGCTCGGCGGCCGCGAGCATCGAGTCGAAGTCGGCGGCGACGTCCAGCGTGGACTCGGCGCCGGTCAGCGCTGTCGCTCCCATGTCAGGTGCCCGAGGGCACGTCGGTGAGCGCCGGCATCGGGGGATCGAGCGCCAGCAGGTCGGCCATCTCGGTGTGCTTGTTGAGCTCGGGCGTCTCGTAGGCCTCGGCGCCAGTCGCCGGCGGAGTTCCCTCGGTCGAGGTACCGTCGCCGTTTATCAGGATCAGATCGTCGGCGAGCAGGGCTGCGATCAGCCCATCGAGATCCGCACGCGCCCTCGGCGCGGCCACCGCATACCGCGCCATGATCCCTTCGAGAATCGCGGCATCGGACTGCTCCCGTTCGATAGCGTCCCACACGAAGCCGCCGACACCGGCCATCGAGTAGTAGGCGCCGTTGGTGAGATTCATGATGATCGCTTCACCATCGATCACCTTGGCTGCAACGGCGGACAGGTTTGGCTTCAGCGTGCGCATGCGTCTTCCCCTGAGTGAGAGCGGTACAGGTCCCGGAACCGCAACAAGCGCCGGGCTCGCTGTGGCAATGACGCCACAGTCACACCCTGATCGCGTTGCTGGCGGGCCCGGTTAGCTGGTAAAGCGCGGTTCGGGGGGCTGAAGTGTCAACCTCCATGCCAAGTCACGCGCCCCAGAACCGCCGGGGCCGCCGCCGCCCTGAGGCGGCCCGATAGCGGGAGAGCTGAAACAGGCCGAGTTTGCCAAAGGCCAGCGCGTGGTGAACGCGCTCCGGCGCTACATCCGATCCCTCCTCGACCGCCCTCCAGAACCAGTCAGCATCGCCGGTCAGCAGCTCACGCAGAAAGCGCAGCCGGTCCTGTCCGTTCGCGATGCTCCATACCAGCAGCAGGCGCTGGACGGCGGTGCGCGGCGCTTCAATGCCGTGCAGCAACTGGCCGAGCGGATCCAGCAGTGGCAGGTGCACGCGACAAAGGAAGGGAGCACCGAGCCGCGCGATATAGCCTGAAGGAAGCGGTGTACCCAGCAGCAATTCGGTGAGCCGGAGCGAGAGCGCCGTGACCGACTCGAGCCGGAGCCGCCGAACCTCGCCCGCCAGAAAGTCCCAGTCGAAACCGGGCGACGTCGCGATGATCCGGTCAATGTCCACCAGCCGCCGAAGCTTGGCGAAGCTGTCCTCGACATTCTGCACCGCGACATGCAGCAGCATGTACTCCGGCCTCGGCACGCTGACGCTGAGGCCCGACGGGGTGTGCGCGTCGACGGCGCCGGCGAGAAAGGCGACGGGATCGAGCGTGAGGGGATAGCGCACGGGCAGCAGCCCCCAGTGCATCTCCACCTTGAAGCCGGGTGCCTTGGCCAGGATCAGGTGGTGATGGTGCTCGAGGTACAGCTGTTTCCGCTCCTCAGTCTGGCCGCTGTAGCCGAGTGGCTCCAGGGCCTCGACCGCGGCAACGAGCTCGTCCTTCGGGACCAGGACATCGATGTCGCCGAAGGGCCGCTCGACCGGATCGCGATAGGCGGTGAGCCGGAGCGCGGCGCCCTTGAGCAACTCGGCCGTGACTCCCGTCTCGGCGAGGCGCCGCATGACGGCATCGCGCTCGAGATCCCAGAGCGCCGCCTGTCGGCGGAGAAAGAGGAGCGTGCGGGCCTGCTCCGAGCTGAGCCGGCCGGCGCGCTCGAACGCGGAAAGCACGGCGCCGAGCTGGCCGTGATGAGAGGCGAGGGCAAGGAGTTCGGTTGTCGTGGCAGCATCGAGGTCATCGAGCACGGAGAGATCTGGCGTGGCGCGCGACAACGCCAACAGGGCCCCCATGGCTGGGGGAACGTTGGCAAGCCGTGAGAGCATGGAGACAAGATATGGCAGGATGGGCAGGATGGGCAGGATGGGCAGGATGGGCAGGATGGGCAGGATG
>DAIMFY010000093.1:0-7492 GCA_036724295.1 Gemmatimonadales bacterium
ATACCGCTCTGCCACCCGATCGGGCTTGACGATATCAAGGTCGATGCGGTGCTCGACCCCCAGCTTCCCGGGGTGCAGGTCCGCGCCACGGCGCGCCTCCAGGCGCGTACCGGCGTGGAGATGGAGGCCCTGACGGCCGTCGCCGTCGCGTGCCTTACGATCTACGACATGGTCAAGGCCGTGGATCGCGAAATGATCATCGAACAGGTTCGCCTGACCGAGAAGTCGGGTGGTGCCTCAGGATATTGGAACCGGCCAGAGGATGGCCGCCAGGACCAGGAGACACCGAACGATGACCACCGAGCGTAGTGGCCGCCGTAAACGCGCCTGGGTGCTGTTTGAGCGCCTGCTGGTGCGTGCCGGGCTCGTGATGTCCGCAGGATTCCTGCTCAGTGCGCTCGGCGGCTGGACCGAAGTGCGCGCGCGCGCGGTTGCCGATTCCACGTCGGCGGCCCGGGATGCGCTGACCGCGCACATCGAGGGAAATTTCGACACCAAGTTCGACCGCGCCCGGGATGAAATGGGCCTGGTGCTGGTGGAACTGCAGCGGGCCATCTCCGTTGACGCCTATGCCCGCCGGTACGGCATCAACCGCGACCTCGCCGGCGCCATTTACGACACGGCGCTGGATGAGGGAATCGACCCACCGCTCGCGTTCCGCCTCGTGCAGGTCGAGAGTGACTTCCAGCGCCACGCCCGCAGCACCGCCAACGCGCTGGGCTTCACCCAGGTCCAGCTGGCCACGGCACATGCCTACGATCGCGACGCCACCGAGGCCGACCTGTTCGACCGGGACACCAATCTCCGACTGGGATTCCGCTATCTCAAGGATCTCCTGCAGCAGTTTGACGGCGACATGCACCTGGCCTTGCTCGCGTACAATCGCGGCCCGGGCCGGGTGGAGCAGATTCTTGCCGAGGGCGGTGACCCGAGGAACGGCTACGCGGGAGCAATCCTCCGCCGCGCGAAGGCACCGGCGACGCCGTTGAGGGGAATGGCGAATTAGAGTCGCAAGTCGTACGTCATAAGTCGTATGACCGGCTGGAACGCGAACGGCCCCTGGGACTATCCCCGGGGGCCGCTTGCATACGAACTGTGACTTGCGACTTATGACCTGCGGCTTATGACTTATGACATACGACTTTGCTACCCCGGAATCCTCAGCTTCTGCCCGATTCTCAAGTGCGCCTTGGTTGACAGACCATTGGCCTTGCCGAGCGCTGAAACCGAAACCCCGAAGCGATGAGCGACGCCGGTCAGCGTCTCGCCTGCGCGCACCACGTGAGTCCGGTCCGAGGCGCGCTGCGTCACCCGGCTGGCACGCTCGACGGTGGTCTCGCCGATCCGGAGCCGCTGTCCGATCCGGATCCGGCTCGACCGGAGCCGATTCCAGCCCTGGAGCTGCGACACGCTCACGTGGTAACGCACCGCAATCCCCGAGAGGGTCTCACCTGCGCGCACCTTGTGGATCCGGACTTCCGGCGCCGCCGGCTCCGCCACGCTGTGCGCCACCACAACCGACATCGCATCATCCGACGGGACCAGCAGTGTCTGGCCCGCGCGCACATGGCCCTTCCGGCCCGGGTTGGCCTCGTAGAGCTGGTCGGTCGTGATGCCATAGTGCCGCGCGATGGACGACACCGATTCCGACTTGCCCACGACATGCTTGCGGAACGAGACGTACTCGCTGTCCGGGAGTGCATCGAATGCCGACTGGGTCACGTCGCCTCGGCCCGGTGGCACGAGGACGATGGACTTCGTCCTGGGCGGAGTGGCGAGCCGCAGGTACTCCGGATTGAGGTCGCGAATGGCCGCCATCGTGGTATCGGCAAGCTGCGCGATTACGTCGAGGCCGGTCATGTCCGGGACGGTGACGGAATCGGCACGGAACGGTTCGGCGGTGCTGTCGACCGAGAAGCCGTACTTCGACGGTTCCTTCGCGATGAGCGCCGCGGCGATCAGCTTGGGAACGTAGTCCTTGGTCTCGCGACGGAGCAGGCTCGTGTTGTAGAGCTTGAAGAAGGTGGCGTCAGAGTAGAGCGAATCGTCATCTTCGCCGTCATCCAGCCTGGCAAGCCCCCGCCCCACCCTGCCCGCTCCCGCGTTGTACGCCGCGGCGGCCAGGTAGGGTGAGCCAAAGCGGTCGCGAAGATCCTTGAGATAGCGCGCCGCCGCCGAGGTGGCCTTGACCGGATCACGCCGGTCATCCACCCACGAATCGATCCGCAGGCCGTAACCTCGACCGGTCGGCGCCATGAACTGCCACATGCCGACGGCACGCGCCCGGCTCACCGCGCGATTGGAAAAACCGCTCTCGATCAGTGCAAGATAGACCAGGTCTTCGGGCAGCTCCCGCGCGGCGAGCTCGCTGCGGATCATGCCCTCATACTTCGGCAGCCGCTCCAGCCAGATCTCCATGCGTGAGCGGCCGGGACCGGTAAAAAAATCGAGATAATACTGCACCCGGTCGTGGTTGTTGAACGAGGTGACGTCGATATCCCAGGTGACCGATGCGGTACCCCCGGAGCCGTCGTCGTCTCCTCCAGCCGGATGTGCGATCGCCAGCTGCTCCAGTACCTCGGCGTCCGCCGCCGAATCGGCGGCCGACGCGACGTCGGCGTCGACCTCGGCGCTGACCGGGCGACCATCACCGTCGAGTGCTGGCTGCGCCGTGTTGCTCGAGGACTGGGCCTGCGCGCTGGCAGGTTCCTCACCCGCCACGGGCGCGGGACCGGCCTCGCTCATGGGTCCGGCTGCGGGTGCGCAGGCCGCCACAAGCAATAGCGCAAGGAAGGGGACTCGGTTCATCGCCGGCTCCTCACGACCCGCCCGGATACGGCGGCCGCTCAGATGGTTTCGGTGCTTCTTCGGACCCTGAAGAGGCGCGACTTTTCGCAAATCGCGCTGCAATTGTCGGCAGGCCGGCTGCGGGCCGGGCTGCCAGTGAGATGCGTCAGGTTCCGAATCGGTTGCGCGTCAGCGCATGAAGAAACGGTTGCCCAGGATCCGGTTCGTGGCGTGAAGAACGGCAAGCGCCGAGCCGCGGGCAAAGTCATCATCCGTCAGGTACGATCCGACGACCCGCTGCGCCCGCCCGTCGGCGTTGACCGTCAGGGAGACAATGACCACGGTGGCGTCAAACGCCCGCACGGCCTTGACACCCAGCAATTCGAACGTGACGGCCTTGTTGACGGCAGCCTCGAGCGCCTGGACGGTCGCGTCAGCGGCGCAGCGCAGCTCGCCATTCTGTGAGGCGAGCCCCTCGCACTGCCCCTCGTAGCGCTCGGTCGCCTTCCACGTCAGGACTACACGGGCTCGGCAGCGGCCATTGGGCAGCCGCTCAAGCACAAACTCCGCAAACCGGAGCCGCTCCTGGAATGGGGCGTTAGCGTCCATGTCGGCCGGATTGAGCAAGCTTCAGGCCGAGTCGAAATGGACTTCGAGCTGGGGGCCTTGGGGGCGGGAGGCCTGGATGACGTCCACCTCCAGGCGGGGCTGGCCGGCCTCATCCGCGCCGATGGCGACCAGCGCCACCGTGCCATCGGCCAGCTCGAGCTTGAGCTGGCGGAGATCGGACCGCATGACGGCGTCCTGCAGGACGCTGCCCCGTAACTGGGCGAGAGTATCGGCGACCTGGCGAAGCTGCTGAAGGGAATAATGCTGCGTCATCTCAACGTGCCTGAGGTGTGGCGAGCTGCTCTGCGAGCAGTGCCGAGAGTTCATCATCTGGAATCGAATCGGCCCGCGAAAACAGCGCTGCCTGGGATGCCGACTCAAACGGGTACGCCACCCACACCGCCGGCCGACCCCCTGTCGGCCCCGCGGCGCGAAAGGAAAACGCGAGCCCCCAGAGTGGCGAGCTGGCTCGCCGCTCGGCGGCAACCGAAACGTGCCATCGCTCGGTGCCGAGCTGGACTACTCTCCAGGGCATCGCGGTAATCTCTCTCCTGGTCGACGGTCTACGGTCTACGGTCGAGCGTTGACTGTCGACCGTTGACTATCAGGCCAGCAACCGCGCCGCCCGCGCGTCAGCCGCCGAGCTGATTGTCCGACGAACCGGCAGTTCGGCAACGGGGACGTTCGCGTCGTCGAGGGTGGCGCGGAGCCACGCCAGTGCACCGGGCCCGGCGTCGTCGAGCTGGCGTAGCGCGGGCGGCGGCGCGGTTCGGGCCCCCACAAGATACACTCCGCCATCCGAGGCGGCACCGACTGCAACGGGCGCATCGGCGAGCAGCAGCGCGGCGTGTCGGAGCAAGGCAGCATCGAGCCCCGCGACAGGCTGAAGGAGCACCAGCCAGCCGGCGGGGAGGTTCGTGCCGGCCACGGCCGCGGCAGCACGAGCGCCGATGGTGCCTGATGCCTGCGGCCGGAGATCGACGTCCTCTCCCAGCCAGCGCCGCAGCATCGGGGCCGCATCTGCCGGACGGAACCAGACGGTCGAGTGAAAGCCGGCGCCACGCGCCGCAGCAAGCGCCCGGGCGAGCAGCACACGGTAGAGCCGGGTGGCGTGGGCTGTGCCGATCTCCGCGGCGACGCGCGGCAACACCACGCCAGACTCGGGCGCGTCGGCAAGGACGACAAGAGTGGGCCGCACCAGTCAGCCGCGCACGAGTTGCCGGAATCGCTGGCGCAGATCGGCGGTCACCGGACCCATCCGTCCTTCACCTATCGGCCGGCCGTCGAGCTCCCGGATCGGCGCGATCTCGGACGCGGTACCGGTGAAGAATGCCTCGTCTGCGGTATAGATGTCGTAGCGGTTGAGTGGCTCCTCCCGCACGGCAAGCCCAGCCTCGGCCGCGAGCTCCATCACGGCGTCCCGAGTCACCCCGCGAAGAATGCCGGCCCAGGATGGCGGCGTGCGCATCACACCCTGCTTTACCACGAACAGGTTCTGCCCCGAGCCCTCGGTGACATACCCCACGGGATCCAGCATGATCGCTTCGTCGGCACCCGCCTGGATCGCCTCCACCTTGGCCAGGATGTGGCTCAGGTAGTTGAGCGACTTTACCCTTGGCGACAAGGCCTCACGATGCGGCATCGGGGTCCCCGCCGTGATGACCTTGAGCCCCTTGGCGTAGGTCTCCTCGGGCCAGAGCCGGATCCGGTCCACAATCAGGAGCATCGTGGGCTTTGCGCACTTCCTGGGATCCAGCCCAAGGTCGCCCCGGCCGCGGGTGACGATATGGCGGAGGTAGGCGTCGTCCAGCGCGGCGCGCTTGACCGCCTCGATGGTGATCGCACCGAGTTCGGCCCTGGACATGGGGATATCCATCCAGACCGCGCGGGCCGAGTCGTAGAGCCGGTCGAGGTGCTGGTCCATGCGAAAGATGCGGCCACCGTAGGCACGCATTCCCTCGAAGACACCGTCACCATACAAGAGGCCGTGATCGAAGACGGAAATCGTGGCGGAAGTTTCATCGAGCCACTGTCCGTCGAGCCAGATGACTGTCACAGGACGGACAGGGCGGGCAGGACGGACAGGGCGGTCAGGGCGGTCAGGACGGACAGGGCGGACAGGGCGGACGGGTAACTGACCTGCGTTCGCACATCTTGGCGTAAGGCCTGCGGCCACTCGCGGAAGACGGCACTGGAATGTTGGGATCTGTTCATGAGAGAAATGTACTCGCGACCCGCGATCAGGCGAGGGGCGTCGAGCGTCAGGCCACCCACGACCCGCGACCCACGACCAACCTGCCCGTCCTGCCCGTCTTGCCCGTCCTGCCCGTCCTGCCCGTCTTGCCCGTCTTGCCCGTCCTGCCCGTCCTGCCCGTCCTGCCCGTCTTGCATGGGGGCGGTGGGACTCGAACCCACGACCTGGCGGTTAAAAGCCGCATGCTCTACCAGCTGAGCTACGCCCCCGGACCGCGCTCAAGGTCGCATGGCGCGGGAGGCGGACGCAAGAGCGAGCTTGTCGGGGCTCCAGGTCGGGTATAGTCTCAGACGGACAGACGGACAGGCGGGCGGATGGACAAAGGAAATGCCGGGCAGGCTGGCCACGAAGGGAATGTTGGCCGCGAGGAGCGCGAGGGACCACGGGAGGGAACGGAGCATCAGCTCTCGAACCAGCTCGAGGAGCAGCCGCGCGCCGAGGAATTCCTGCCGCCGAGCCGCCCGGCCACGGAGCCGCCGAGGGAAGCGCTGGTCGAATGGGACGACGCGTACTGCTGGCATCCATTTACCCAGCAGGGTACGTATCGGGAATCCGATCCGCTCCTGATCGTATCGGGCGACGGGCACTACCTCGTGGACATCAACGGGCGCCGCTATCTCGACGGCGTCAGCTCGCGCTGGTGCAACCTGCTGGGGCATGGGCGCCCGGAAATAAATGAAGCGATCCGGGAGCAGCTTGTCCGTATCGCGCATTCCACCTTCCACGGCCATGCCAACGTCCCTGCCATCACCCTGGCCAAGCGGCTGGCGGAGCGCGCACCGGATGGACTCTCCCGGGTCTTCTTCACCGATGATGGTTCGACCTCAGTACGGGCCGCGCTGCAGATGGCCACGGAGTTCTGGCGGCAGGGCGACGGCACCGGGGACCATATCCGGACCGACTTCCTGGCGCTGATGGGTGCGTCGCACACCATGATGCCCCACGCTGACAGCGCGCTGATCGAGGCCGGCTCACCATCGCAGTTTCTGGAATTGCTCGAGCGTGAGGGACAGCGGCTCGCCGCCGTGGTGCTGGAACCCGGGATACAGGTCGCAGCCGGTGCCCAGGTCCAGCCCGACGGCTTCGTCTCAGCGGTGCGGAAGGCGACGAGCCGGGCCGGCACTTTCCTGATCGCAGATGAGACGGCGATCGGCTTTGGCCGCTCCGGCGCCATGTTCGCGTCGGACAAGGAGCGGATTGCACCCGACCTGCTCTGCCTGTCCAACGGGCTCACCGGCGGTTACCTCCCGATGGGGGTCACGCTCGCGACCGCCCGCATCCACGATCGCTTCGTGAACCGCCGGGATGAAGGACGGCTCTTCGCCCACGGCTTCACGTTCAGCGGCAATCAGCTCGCCGCGAGTGCCGCGCTGGCGACGCTCGACGTCTTTGATCGCACGGGATTGCTCGACCGGCTGCCTGGCCGGGTGGCGCACCTCGAATCAGTGCTCCAGCCGCTGCGCGATCTGCCGGGGGTATCGGAAGTCAGGCAGTATGGCCTCGTGGCGGGAGTCGAACTCGAATCTGATGGGTCCCAGCCGGCCGACGAGCGGGCGCGCGAGGTCTGCCACCGTGCCCGCGCGCACGGCGTCTTCATTCTTGCGGTGGAGAACGTCATCATGCTGGTCCCGCCCCTCACCATCACCCAGCCGGAGCTCGGCATGCTCGCTGGCGCCGTCGAGGCGAGCTGCCGCGAGCTGGCCAGTGTCGGCTCATGAGTGAGACCAGGCGCAGCAACGTCGTGGTCGTCGCCGGCACCGGTTCGGGCGTCGGAAAGACGTGGGTGACCGCCGCCCTCGCGCGCGCCGTCGCGGCAACCGGCGCGTCGGTGCGCGCGATCAA
>DAIMFY010000094.1:0-3586 GCA_036724295.1 Gemmatimonadales bacterium
GGCCGTGACGTGGGACAAGGACCTGGCGAGGGAGATTCTGGAGAAGATCGTGGCGAGGCTGTAGGCGGCAAGACAGCTGGACGGCTGGACGGGTGAATCCAGCCGTCCACCCGTCTCCCTTACCCACTCACGTTCCTCCGCGCCTGCTACAGATAGGCCGGCTCCAGTTCCATCAGATGGGCCAGCTTCCGCACCAGGTAGGCTTCGTGGTCGCCCAGCTTGCCATCCGCCAGGATCACGCCCCACATCACCTCGGCCAGGAGCATCTTCTGGCCCAGGTCATAGCTGGCGGTGATCTGGCGCGTGAACTGGAAATGATCGATCGACCGCTCGCGCTCCGCGTCGGCCAGCCGCATCAGCTCCGCGCCGGCTGCCGCATCGAGCCCAAAGTGCCGGACCAGCGTGCGCTCGATATGCTCGCGCTCCTCCGCGCTGAATTCGCCGTCAGCGTGGGCCAGCTCGAGAAGCAGGGCACAGGCCGCAAGCTGGACCGGATCGGCGGCTGGCTGCTCGCCGACGGACTCCGGTGAATGGTCACTTGAAAGATGCTGGTGAACAAAACGGCGTACTGCGTTGAACATGGTGGCTCCTGTATGAGCTGAGGGCTGAGAGCAATTCACTATGCGTCATTGCGAGGGTGCGAAGCACCCGAAGCAATCGGGTTGCAGAACACCCGCGCTGTAGCGACCCGATTGCTTCGCGCGCCGGTGGCGCGCGAAGCAATGACAGCGCGGCGAACTTCGCCACCCTGATCCCTGATCCCTGATCCCTGATCCCTAATCCCTCCTCCTCCACCTCACCCCCGACAGGATCCTGAGATCGAGCACCTGCTCGCGGTGGCGTTCTTCCTCCAGCATTCGTCCACGTGCCCGGAGCAGGTCGAACTGGGTGATCAGCCCCCGCAGCTGTTCGCGATTGGCGCGGTCCACCACCGGCAGGACACCAAGCTTGCCATCGGCCATGCGATTGGCCACGCTGCGGAGCGTCTCATCAGGATAAGCGACCATGAGCGTCCGGTGCATCACATCATCCACTGTCCCGTCGAGTTCCGCGCGCGCGGCGCGCTCCAGCACATCGTTCCATGAGATGGCACCGACCAGCCGTCCGTCAGCGGTCGTCACCGGCAGGAGCCGCTGGTAGCGCATGGCGGAATGCTCCCGGAGCATCGCATGCACCGCGCCAAGCGGGGTGGTCTGTTCCACGGTCAGTACATCGGTGGCCATGAGGTCACGCACGAACAGCACCTCGAGCGGGCCGACTTGATACTCGCGCAGTACATGGAATCCGCGTCGAGCCACTTTCTCGGTGAGAATCGAGCGCTTGAGGATGAGGACGCTCACCAGGTGCGCCACGGTGCTGACCACAAGCAGCGGGAGCAGCACGTCGACGTCGTGGGTGAGCTCCACCGAGAAGACGATGGCCGTGAGCGGCGATCGCGTCACGCCTGCCAGCGCGGCCGCCATGCCGAGAAAGATCCAGTAGCCCTCGGTGGCGTGCGGCAGGATGGGCGTCAGCATGCCACCCACCGAGCATCCCATCATGAGGATCGGGGCGAGAATGCCGCCGCTGGTGCCGGAGCCCAGTGCGATCGACCAGATGATGAGCTTCACCACCAGGATTGACAGCAGGGCGCCAAATGCGACCTGGCCCGCCAGCTGGGCCGCGATGGTGTCGTATCCTACACCCAGCGCCCGGGGCTCGATCAACCCGCCCAACCCCACCACGACTCCGCCGATCGCCGGCCACCACATCCAGTGCACCGGCAGCTTCTTGAAGAGATCCTCCGCGCCATACACCGCCTCGGTGAGGATCCACGCGGCGATACCACCCGCGAGGCCGATGATGACGGCGCCACCGAACGGCGCCCATCCCGGCGCCAGCGCGATGCTGGTAGGAAAGAGCGGCTCGGCCTTGAGCAGTCCCGCCGCCGCGAACTGCATCCGCACCACCTCGGCCACCGCCGCCGCAACGCCGATGGGTACCATGGACCTCGGCTTCCACTCGAAAACCAGGAGCTCGACGCCCAGGAGCACGGCCGCCACCGGTGTGCCGAAGACGCCTGCCATGCCGCCGGCTGCGCCGGCCACGAGCAGGCTCCGCCGTTCTGCCGCCGAGAACTGGAAGAACTGCGCGAGCACGGAACCCAGCGCGCCCGCAGTAAGGATGATGGGGCCCTCGGCACCGAAGGGACCGCCGGTGCCGATGCTGATGGCGCTGGACACGGGCTTCAGGATGGTCAGGCGGGGCTTCACCTTGCTGCCGCCCACCAGGATCGTCTCCATCGCCTCGGGGATGCCGTGCCCCCGGATCTGCTCCGAGCCGTAGCGGGCCATGAAGCCGACGACAATGCCGCCCACGACAGGGATTGCCACCGACGAGAGGCCGAGGGTGTTGCCGGCTGGCGAGATGAGCGCCAGCGACCAGCGGTGATAGTAAAGGAGGTTTGTGATGAGCCCGATCAGGTCCAGCAGCACCAGGGCGACAACCGCGGCGACGGCGCCGATCAGGATGGCAAACGGGATCAGGCGAAGGACCGACCACGGCGTCGTGAAGTCGGCAAGGCTTCGTTCCTGTCCCGTGCTGGCCCGTTCGTCCCGGCCGAAGACGGCTCCCGCGGGAGTGCCGCGCTCTGGCTCGGCTGCCTGGTCGCCAGGATTGGTCATCTTTCCATTATACGGCTGGCCCGGCGATCGTGCGGGTGCGGGGGCGCCTGGGTACTCCGGGGCTACCTTGCAGGATGCTCCCACCCGTCATGACGTTCCGCAGCCGGCTGGTCAGTCGCGAGACCACAGCCGAGCAGACGCTGGCCCTGTGGTTCGCCCGCGCCGAGGGGTTTCGCTTCGTCGCGGGTCAGTATCTCGATGTCACGGTGATCAACGCCGCGGAGAGCGACGCAGAAGGTCCCATGCGCAGCTTCTCGATCGCCAGCGCCCCGGACGAGCAGGCGCTCCTGCTGGTCATGCGGATGCGGGACACCGCCTTCAAGCGGACCCTGGCTACGCTCGAACCTGGAGCAGAGGTGATCCTCGAGGGGCCGGCGGGGGATTTTGTGCTGGACGCGAGCGAGGAACGGTCCCGGGTCTTCATCGCTGGCGGCGTGGGGATCGCGCCCTTCCTCAGCATGCTGCGTGAGGCACGGGCCAGCGGGCGCATCGGCGAAACCACCCTCTTCTATTCGAACCGGCGGCCGGAGGATACCGTCTTCCTGCCGGAGCTGGAGGCCATCGCGCACGACCTGCCAGGGCTTCGCATCATCACCACCATGACCCGCATGGCGGAATCCGCGCGCCAGTGGCAAGGCGAAACCGCTCATGTCGATGCCACGATGCTGGCGCGGCACCTGCCGTCCGTGCGCGGGCCGGTGTATTACGTCTGCGGCGCGCCGACGCTGATTGCCGGCGTGCGTTACGAGCTGGAGCAGGCGGGCGTGTCCAGCGGCGACATCATGATCGAGATGTTTGGCGGCTACTGAGGCGCGGCCTCAGTCCAGCAGCCCGCGCTGCTGTGCGTGGGTTACTGCCTCCAGCCGGTTGTGGGTTCGCAGCTTCTGGTTGATGTGGTGGAGGTGGTTGCGCAGCGTCTGGGA
>DAIMFY010000094.1:3596-7455 GCA_036724295.1 Gemmatimonadales bacterium
GCGTGCGCGCAATCGTGGCCGAATTGCGGCCGGCCGCGAACAGCTTGAGGATGTGGTGTTCCTGCTCGGTGAGCTGCTCCACGGGGGCGTGATGAGGCGGAGTGGCCGAGAGCTCGGCGAGTTCGCGCGCCAGCTCCTGCATGCGATCCAGCAACTCGTCGCGCTGCCGGCTCCGGGTGATGTCCCGCACGAGCCGGACGAAGAGGCGTCGCCCCGTCCGGTGGTTGTCGAACACGATGGTCGTCACGTTGATCCAGCCGCGTTGCCCCGACGCGAGCCGTACCTCAAGGTCCACATTGGGAATCGTGTCCGGCGTTGCGTCCGCATCCCGCATCGTCGCCGCAGAACCGCCCGCCAGCGCCCGCGTGCCCAGGGAGTCCTGCGCCTCCAGCACCTCATTGATATTGCGCCCCATCACCGCACTCGCCGGATGGCCGAACAGCCGCTCGGCGGCGTGATTCCACGCGCAGATCTCGCCGCCTGCGGTAACGGTGTACGCAGCGTCAGCGGTCTGCTCGAAGAGGCTGAACAGCTCCGATTCGAGCATCACTCACTCCATGGGAGGCATGCCCGAATCTACGGCCAACGGTGGGCGCGAGCCAGCGTGCCGGATGGGACAGGCGGGCCGTGGCATGGTACGTCTGGTTCATTGTGAGGAGGAACCTCGCGAGCGCATAGTGCGGGTGTACAGCGAAGGATGCAGTCCACCTGAGCTCGTGGAGGACACACAATGACGAAGGGTTTCCTGACTACCGCCCTGGCCGGTGCGCTCGGCCTTGGCCTGCTGATGGCGGCGCCGAACAGCGCCGAGGCGCAGCGTACCGCCCCTCCGGGCGGCGACTACAAGAACGTGAGCACGCTGGTGCCACTCCCGAATTTCGTGCCGGGTCTCGGTGTGCTGTATGTCGTGCCCAAGACCCTGCCCGCCGGTCCGTTCCTCGCATATGACCACGACGGGAAGCTGGTCAGCTCGATCTACATGATCCCGCTCAAGGACATGAACGCGCAGAAGGCGTTCAGTGACCTCAATGTCGCGCATGAGCCGGTGGATCATGTGGACATCGTCTACAACGCGGGCCACCCCGGCGTAGCGGAGCCGCATTATCACATCATCCTGTGGTATGTGTCGGCCGAGCGCGCGGCACAGCTGAGCAAGTGACCGGGTCATCGCGTCGCAGCTTCTTCCGGGTCGGCGGGCTGGCGCTCGTCGGCCTGGGGCTCGCGCCGCGCCGCGCAGCGGCGGACGTGCTGCATGCGTGGGCCCGGCCCCGCCTTCCGGATGCGCTCGAAGTCATCGAGATGCGGAGCGACATCGCGGGCGGGCGGGTCTGGTTCGATCCGATCGGGCTCTTCGTGGAGCCGGGAACGACCATCCGCTGGATCACGCGCGAGAACGTCCACACGACCACCGCGTATCATCCGCGGAACAACCGGCACCCGCTCCGGATTCCGGACCGGGCAACGCCCTGGGACTCCGGATTCCTGGTCAACCCGGGCGATCACTTCGACGTCACGCTCACCGTACCGGGCGTGTACGACTACTACTGCATGCCGCACGAAGCGGCGGGCATGGTGGGACGCATCGTGGTGGGAAAGGCCGCGGGAACCGCTGCCAGGCCATTCGACTACTGGGTGGGAAAGCCCGGCACCGAGGGCTGGCTGCACGTGGCCGAGGCCGCTCGCAAGGCGTTTCCATCGGTCGCCAGTATCCTGGCCGCGCATCGCGTCCATGTCGTGCAGCGGAAGGGCTAGACTCGCATGAACAGCACCAGCCCGACATTGGTCCAGCGCCTGGCGCGGTTTGCCGTGCGCGCGTCGTGGGATGACGTACCCCAGATGGCGCGCGAGCAGCTGAAGATCCGGGTGCTCGACAGCATTGCCTGCGCCTTCGGCGCCCTTGGCGGCGAGCCCATGCGGCTGGTCCGCGCGCTGGTCCGCGACCTCGACGACGGCGGGCGGTGTTCACTCGTTGGTGGCGGCACGGCCAGCCCCGACCGGGCAGCGCTCTATAACTCGGCCCTGGTGCGCTACCTCGACTTCAATGACAGCTATCTCGCCAAGGGTGAGACCTGCCACCCGAGCGACAACCTTGGCGCCGTGCTCGCCGCTGCCGAATATGCCGGGGCCTCCGGCTCCGACTTCCTGGCGGCGCTGGCGCTCGCGTACCAGGTGCAATGCCGCCTCAGTGAGGTCGCGCCGGTGCGGGATGCCGGCTTCGACCATGTCACCCAGGGGGCGTACGCCGTGGCGGCGGGATGCGCGAGGGCGCTGGGACTCGACGCCGAGCGTACCGCGAATGCCATTGCGATTGCCGGCACCGCATTCAATGCCTTGCGGGTCACCCGCACCGGCCGGCTTTCACACTGGAAGGGCCTCGCTTATCCCGTCATGGCGGGTGCGGCACTGGAGACTACGCTGCTGGCGGCGCGGGGCATCACCGGCCCGCTGGAAGTGTTCGAGGGCGAGAAGGGATTCATGGATGCGGTGGCGGGCTACTTCGAGCTGGACTGGGAGACCGAGGCCCTTGATCGGGTTGCACGGACCATCCTGAAGAAGTACAACGCGGAGATCCACTCCCAGAGCGTACTCGAGGCGGTGCTCGGCCTCCGCACCGAGGCGCAGCTGAGCGGGACCGACGTGGCCAGGGTCGAGGTGGATGTATTCGATGTGGCCTACCGCATCATTGGCGGAGGCGAAGAAGGCGACAAGACGATCGTTCGCACCAAGGAAGAGGCGGATCACAGCCTTCCCTATCTCGTCGCCGTGGCGCTGCTCGACGGGCAGGTGCTGCCCGCGCAGTTCCTGCCCGCGCGCATTACAGCGCCCGACGTGCAGGCACTGCTTCACCAGGTCGCCATTCGGCCCGATGAGGCCTTCTCTCGCCGCTTTCCGGCCGAGATGCCGTGCCGGGTTCGCGTCACGCGCCGTGACGGCAGCGTGCTCACCGCGGAACGATCGGACTATCCCGGTTTCGTCACAGGCGGACGGACGTGGGAGGCGGCGCGTGCCAAGCTGGAGGCACTCGCCGGATCGCGCACGTCATCCAGCTTCAGGGACCAGCTCGCCACCACCATCTCCGGACTGGATGAGGTACCGGTGGCAGAATTGACAAGCTTGCTTGCCACGGCGATGCCGATCGGCGTCCCGGCGGCACGAAACGGAGTGAAGAGATGACAGCAACGATGGATCTGGCCAACGACGCGGGCACGACCACCGGACGTGCCTTTGACTTCCTGCGCACCAATGCGCGCTCGGCGAAGCCGAGACAGACGGGCCTGACCGAAATCCGGGGACCGTACTACAGCCCGATGGGCCCGCGTTACCTCACCGATGTGCTGGAGACGATGGGTCCGTACGTGGATTCGCTCAAGTTCGCCGGTGGCTCCTTTACGCTGATGCCCCGGCGCCAGCTCACGGGCCTCATCGATCTCTGTCACCAGCACGACGTCACGGTGTCGACTGGCGGCTACATCGAGCGGGTGCTGACCCAGGGCCCGGCTGCAGTCGAGCGCTACATCGGTGAATGCCAGGCGGTCGGCTTTGACATCATCGAGATCTCCAGCGGCTTCATCACCCTGCCGGCTGACGACTGGATGCGGCTGGTGAAGCGCGTGCAGCAGGCTGGACTCAAGGCCAAGCCGGAGGTCGGGATCCAGTTCGGGGCCGGTGGCGCCTCGCCCGCGGAGGGGCTGGTACAGCAGGGAACCCGCGATGCGGAGTGGGCCATCCGGCTGGCAAAGCGGTTCCTGGACGCGGGCGCCTATCTGATCATGATCGAATCGGAAGGCATCACCGAGAACGTGACGACCTGGCGCACCGACGTGCCGGCCCGGATCGCCGATGCGCTGGGGCTGGAACG
>DAIMFY010000095.1:0-5149 GCA_036724295.1 Gemmatimonadales bacterium
GGGCTTGGGGCTTGGGGCTTGGGGAGCTTATCGCAGATGGGCCATGGCGTCCAGAGGACCCTCGACCCTCGACCCGCCGAGCGCTAATATGATGCTTCCCCTGCCCCGCCGAGGAATCCATGCGTCGCTGTGTGCTCACCTGCATCCTGGTCATGGTTGCCGCAGCGCCGCTGCGCGCCCAGGGCCTGCGCGACATCGTATCCGATCTCTTCATCTTCGGCGAGGGAGAGGAGCCCCTCTTCCTGGGTGGGACCGGCAGCGCGAACAACCCGGAGACCATCCGCCTCCACGGTGACCATTTCGTGCCAGCCGCCGTGGCAAGCAACGGCTCGATCATCAGCTTCCTCACCAATGCGATCGGTGGAAGCATCGGGAGCCTGCCCATCAGTGCGGCCAGCGGCGGTTCCACCTTCAGCTTCGAGGGCGGCGTGCCCGTGCGCACGTCGCTGTCCGCCGGACCGGTGTTCGGCGAGCGAGCCCAGACGCTGGGGCGCGGCCGCATGCTGCTGGCGGTCCATCGTTCGGGCGCGCATTTCCGCACCCTCCGCGGCGTTGACCTTGGCAATCTCGAATTCACCTTCACGCACGCGAACTCGGACTTCCCCGGCTGTGATTCGATCGCCGGCGGTGACTGCTCCAAGCTGGGGATTCCCGAGCTGGAGAACGCCACCATCGATCTCCGACTCAACCTCGACGTGGACCTCACGGTGACGTCGTTCGTCGCGACCTATGGGCTCACTGACCGGATCGACTTCGGCATCGTGCTGCCGGTGGTGAGCACGTCGATCCACGGCCAGAGCGAGGCGCAGATCGAGCCGTTCGGCGGCGGGCAGGCAGTGCACTTCTTTGCGGGAACCCCCGACAACCCGGTGCTGACGGCGTCACGCTTCGTGGACGGCTCCGCCACGGGCCTGGGTGACGTCGCCGCGCGGGTCAAGATCAAGCTGCGAGAATCCATGCCGCTGGCGGTAGGCTTCCTGGCCGAGGGCCGCTTCCCAACCGGGAACGAAGATGACCTGCTCGGTGCCGGCAGCTTTGCCGGGCGCGGCCTGCTCATCGCCTCAGGCCGTTTCGGCGCGTTCTCGCCCCACGGCAATGTCGGCTATACCTACCGGGGCGGCGAGCTTGACACAGACGCACTGCTGGCGACCGCGGGCTTCGACCAGCTGCTCGCGCCGTGGGCCACCCTGGCCATCGACCTGATCTCGGAGTTCCAGGTGGGGCGCAGCGACCTGCGCGTGCCCGAGGACGTGGTGATCGAGGCCCCGTATCGCCGGGTCGTTCACACGTCCAACCTGCCCGACCGGCGTGATGACCTGATCAACGGGTCGCTGGGAATGAAATTCACGACGCAGCACGGGCTCACGTTCATCGCGAATGCCGAATGGCCACTGAACCGGGGCGGCCTCAGGCCGGACCTGTTCTGGACGTTCGGGGCGGAATACAGCTTCTAGGGGTTAGGGGTCAGGGGTCACGGGTCAGGGTGGATGGGCGGGCGCCCGTCTCACAGACCCTGGTCCCTAATCCCTAACCCCTACCTGATCCCAACCACCACCCACTCATCATCCGCCGTGCGCGCGAGGTGCATGCTGACCGTTGCCGGTTGCCGCTCGGCGCGGCCGGTCGTGCCGTTCTGGTAGGCGTAGTGGCCGGTGAGCGTGGCGTCGGCTGAGTCGCCCCGGACAGTGAGCGAGGAGATGGCGAGGGTGGCCTGGACGTCGTTCACCGCCTCGAAGAACTGGCGCCAGTTGCGCTCCTGCTGGGGCGTCAGTCCCGGATATACCTGCCGGATGCGATCCGTGCTCCCGGATTCGATGGCCGAGGCGTAGTCGCGGACCCGACGCTGGATGGCGGGTCGCGGATCCTGCCGTTGCGGGGCAACCGCTACGGGCTCCGGCGGCGGCTGCACCGGCGGCTGCACCGGTGTCGTCGGTGTGGTGGGCGCCTGCTTGATCACGATCCCGGCCCACATCGCGCGCGCCGCCGAGTAGGCCATTCCGGCGTCAGTGTATCGCCGAGCGCCGCGCAGCGAGTCGCCACCCTTGAGCAGGCTGTCTCCAGCGGCAAGCTGGGCCGGGCTTGCCCCGGCGGAACGGGAGGCGCTGCGCGCATCGAGTGCCGCAGCGCGCAGCTGCATGGTGATGGCGGTGTCCGGCGCCGTTCGCGCTACCGGTGGAGGAGTTGCCTGGCGTTCGGTTCGAGGAGCCGGCGGCGGCGCCGCGCGAGACGGCGGACTGTCCAGCGCCGCTGTCACGGGCGGAACAGCGCGCTGTTCGGTCATGGGTGAATCGACTGATGGAGTGACAACCGGCTCGCCGCTGTCCGGCGGAGCCTTCCCCTCGCGGAAGAGCAGCACCAGCATCAGCACGAGCAGCCCCGCAGCGCCGACGCCGACCAGGCCCAGCAGCACCCTCCGCGTCGCCCCCGGCGATCCTTCCGTAGCTTCAGCGCCGGCGGCGCGGCTGGTGAGCGGGGTGGCCACCGTCGTCATCGATCCCGAGACCGGCGTGGCCATCGAGTCGAGCGCATGGAGGATATCGGCGGCCGTCGCGGGACGGTCGGCAGCGTGCTTTTCCAGGCAACGCATCACCATGGCGGCGAGGCTCGCAGGCACGGTTGGCCGGAGCCGCTGCACTGGCTCCGGCATCTCGGTGACGTGTGCTGCCAGGGTTGCCTGGGCCGACCGGCCCTGGAAGGGCGCCCGTCCCGAGAGCATCTCGTACGCCATGACGCCAAAGGCATAGATGTCCACGCGAAAATCCATGTTGACATCACCCACCGCTTGCTCGGGCGCCATGTAGGCGGGTGTGCCGAGGGCCATGCCGGTGGAGGTGAGCGCCACATTCCCCGTGGTGGCAGCGTCGGAAATGGCCTTGGCCACGCCGAAATCGGCAACGACCGCGGAGCCGGCCGAGACCAGCACATTGTCGGGCTTGATGTCGCGGTGCATGATGCCCTGCGCGTGGGCGTAGGCCAGCGCGGAGGCCACGTCTCGCAGGAGCCGCAGCGCCTCGGGAATGGGCAGCTCGCCATCCCGGGCGATACGGGTGCGGAGCGATTCGCCATCGACGTACGGCATGGTGAAGTACGGCAGGCCCAGGGCTTCGCCAACGGTGTGGACCGGCACGATGTGGGGATGCTGGAGCTTGGCGAGGAGAAGGATTTCGCGCCGGAAGCGGTCACCGCTCACGCCGGCGGCGAGATCGGGAGAGAGGACCTTGATGGCCACGCGGCGGCCGAGGGCGGTTTCCAGCGCCAGGAAGACGCGGGACATTCCGCCGCCGCCGAGCTCGCGCTCCAGCGTA
Source organism: Gemmatimonadales bacterium (assembly GCA_036724295.1). GTDB lineage: Bacteria > Gemmatimonadota > Gemmatimonadetes > Gemmatimonadales > GWC2-71-9 > CAMLHP01. The sequence continues at coordinate 3,306 of DAIMFY010000095.1, forward strand.
TAGGCGCCTGCGAGCGCCTGCGCCAACTGCCCGTGAAGGTCCGTCGTTCCGGCCCCGGGATTGGAGTGTCCGTCTAATCCAGCAGAACTGGGCGCAACCCGGGAATATTACGCCCGCATCGGGGGAAACGCACCCGGAGCAGGGAGACTGGCGGGGCTACTGCGGTGCGGACGAGGCGGTGTAGACGGAATCGAGCACCCGGACATATGCCGCGAGCGGCGGCATGCCGAGCCGGGTGCGGCGCTCGTCGACGTGGGCCGAATCTGCAATGGAGTCCAGAACGACCCGGCCATTCTCTATCCGCGCCTGGGTGCCGTACAGCTGGGGCTGGCCGCGATGCACCGCCACGCGATCAGCCAGCATGGCGACGTCCTGCCCGTCGACCTCGCCGGTGGCGACGCCCTGCTGCATCAGCGCCAGTGCGCTGGCCTGAAACGCGGAGTCATGGACGGCGTGCTGCACAATGAGAAACGCTGCCTCGGCGGCAGCCTCTCCCACGACCGAGCGCCCCGGCCAGCCCCGTTCAGCGACGATCGCCTTGAGCCAGGTGGTATTGGCAGAGTCAATCGCCATCATGCGCGCGCCGAGCACGGAATCCAGCTGTTCACCTGCCTGAAGCTTGCGGACCATGGTATCGCGAATGGCCTGGTCGATCCGGCCGCGCTCCTCCAGTGCCCTTGCTAACACCGTGTCGGCCGGAGCCTGCGCTGAGCCAGGACGAGCCGTCCCTGTAATCAGGGCGATCGCAACGAACAGCACGCCCGCACGGGCGGCGGAGGTCACTTGACCTCCAGCCATCCCACCTCGTCATACGCCCGGTGTGGCAGGCAGAAGAAGCGATACTTGCCGGCGGGCATCCTGGCGGAGAGCGTCACCACATATTCCTTTCCCTTGGCGAGCAGTGGCCCCGAGAGATCGCCCACCCGGTTCGGCATGCCGCTGTTGAGCGCATCGCGCGCGGCGGCCGGGATGTTCTTCTCGAACGAGATGGCGTGCCGCCCGTCGCCCTCGATCCGGAAGACGATGACGTCGCCCGGTCTGGCGGTGACGGTGGCCGGCGCGTAGCTGTATTCGTCCCTGGCCGCGTCGCCCTTGACGAGCACCAGATGCCGCGCCTGTGCGGCGAGCGGCGTGGCACCGATCAGCAACGCTGACGCGATCAGAATGAAACGCATGGAGGCCCTCCTGCGAGGCGCGTATGACGTATGACGTACGACTCTATTGTCCAGGGCGGCCCTTTCGCCCTAAATTGGACGGTGGCGGGTAACGCAGGTTGTGGGCCAATCTACCCGCCGGGAAGGGTATTGCCGTGGGTCGCCGGGGCATCAAGGAATATCGTGCACCTGAAGCCCTGATCTTGATCGCGCTCGATCGGGACCGGAAGCCCCTCGTCTGTCCATCATGTGATTCCACCGACATCACCCGCACTCCTGGCCGGGACGACGACGACCAGGCGGGCCGCATCACGCTTCGCTGCAATAATTGCGGCCGGAGCGCGGTCTATCTTCAGCGGGGATCGGGACCGGTGGTGACGCCGGAGGAACCGCGGGGGACGCGAGGCACGTGACGCGGGACGCGAACTGCACGCGTCCCGCGTCCCGCGTCCCGCGTCCGATCACCTCACCTGCTCCCCCACCCTTCCCCACCGCACATCCGTCACCCACGGCATCGCGTCCGTGCTTCCTGCGTCATAACTGTAATACACGAACATCGGCGAGCCGCGCAGGTTCTGCCTCGGCAGGAAGCCCCAGAAGCGGCTATCGAGCGAGTTCTCCCGGTTGTCACCCAGCACGAAGAGCGAATCGGGCGGCACCACGAGCGGGCCCCAGTTCTTGAGATCCGGG
>DAIMFY010000095.1:5159-7409 GCA_036724295.1 Gemmatimonadales bacterium
GGGTGATAGGCCGCGGTATCGGCCATCACGTGACGCAGCTGCCACTCGCGCATCTCGTTGCGCCAGTGATCCGCGCGTTCGGTGGTGTCGGTGTGCACGGCGTACGGCTCCTCCACCATGACGCCATTCCGGATCAGGTGGCTCGCGCGCATGGCGAGCGTATCGCCCGGCAGGCCGACGAGTCGCTTCACGATCTGCTCATCGGGGTCATTCTTCGCATCGAACACGACGATATCGCCCCGTCGCGGCTGGCGCACCGACGGCAGGCGCGCGTGCAGGATCGGCACCTCCGCGCCATAGAGCGCCTTGTTGACGAAAAGCCAGTCGCCGACAAGGAGGGTGCGCTCCATGCTGCCAGAGGGGATGTGATACCCCTCGATGAGAAAGGTGCGGAGCAGGAGGAAGACGAGGAACGCGCCGCCGACGGAGCGGGTCCAGTCCCAGAGCACGCGGAGCGAACGTCCGAGGCGCAAGGGTCGAGCCGTCAACCGGGGTGATGCAGGATCCGCCCCCAGCGAATATCGGTGACGAACGGGAGGGCTTTCCAGCTGTCGGGGTTGTAGCTGTAATAGATGAACATGGGCGTGCCGCGCACCTTCTTCTCCGCCAGGAATCCCCAGTACCGGCTGTCGTAGGAGTCGTCGCGGTTGTCGCCCATCATGAAGAGTGAATCCGGCGGCACCACGATCGGTCCCCAGTCGTGCAGGTCCGGCTCGTAATCATTGGGGCTGATGCCGGCGAGATGCCGGATCTGCCAGGCGCGCATCTTGGCCCGCATGGGGGCCGACTCGCTGCGGTCAGGGTTGGCGTTGACGGCATACGGCTCCGGCACGAGCGCGCCGTTGCGGTAGAGCTGGCCCGCCCGCATCTCGAGGGTATCACCCGGCACGCCGATCAGCCGCTTCACGATGGCCATGCCCGGCTGCTCCTTCGAGTCGAACACCACCACGTCGTTTCGCCTGGGCTGGCGAAACGCCGGCAGGTGGATGTCGGTAAACGGCACCACCGGCCCGTAGATGGCCTTGTTTACGAAGAGGAAATCGCCCTTGAGGAGGGTGTTCTCCATGCTGCCCGAGGGAATCCGGAACGCCTCCATCACGAACGCGCGCAGCACCAGCCAGATGACGATGGCGATCACGATGGACCTGGTCCACTCGCGGAGCGCCGACCGCTCGCGGACGGGTTCCGGAGCCTGCACGGGTTCAGCCATCAATCCACCCAGTCTGCGATGAAGAGATTGGTCTCGCCGGTCTTCGCCTCATGCCGGTTGGAGGCCCAGACCAGCTGCTTCCCGTCGGGGCTGAACATCGGGAAGGCATCGAAGTCAGGCGCGGTGGTGATCTTCTCGAGGCCGGTGCCGTCGAGGTTCACCAGGTAGAGGTCGAAATTGCGCCCGCGCGGGTTTTCGTAGTTGGATGCGAAGATGATCCGCTGCCCGTCCGGCGCAAAGAATGGCGCGAAGTTGGCGCCGCCCAGGTGTGTCACCTGCCGCGGGTCAGTGCCGTCGGCATTGGCCACCCAGAGCTCCAGCGTGCTGGGGCGAACCAGCCGCTCCGCCAGCAGTGCCTTGTAATCCGCCGAATCCGTGGCGCTCACCGGGTACTGCGCGCGCCAGACAATCTTCGTCCCGTCAGGCGAGAAGAACGCCCCGCCGTCATAGCCCACCCGGTGAGTGATCCTCCGCACGTCGCTGCCATCCACGTTCATGGTGTACAGCTCGAGATCGCCATCCCGCGTGCTGGTGAAGATGAGGCGCTTGCCATCGGGAGACACGGTGGACTCGGCGTTGTAGGCGCCGTTGTGGGTCAATGGCGTGAGGCCACTCCCATCGGCGTTGGCGGAGTAGATCTCGAAGTGGCCCAGGGGCCAGACGTAGCCGCGGGAGTAATCCACCGGCGGCGGACAGGTGGGCGAGTACTCGAACGTCGAGCTGTAGAGGATGCGATGATCATCATCGTAGAAGTAGCCGCAGGTGGTGCGGCCCTTGCCGTTGGACACCAGGTGCATCCCGGTTCCATCGGTGTTGATGATGTACTGCTGGTCGCACCCTTCACCGAGCTCGGGCTGCCGCTGGAAGATGAGCCGCTTGCCATCAGCCGAGAAATACGCCTCGGCGTTGTTGCCGCCGAAGGTCAGCTGGCGCACGTTGCGGAAATGCCGCTCGCCCGCCGCGATGAGCGACGTATCGGGCGCCACAGCGGCCGACTTCTCCGCTGCAGGGGCCGCCTTCTCCGCTGCAGGGGCAGAGCC
>DAIMFY010000096.1:0-7399 GCA_036724295.1 Gemmatimonadales bacterium
ATGGAAGTGATCTACACCGGCCTGCACCAGACCCCCGAGATGATCGCGCGGGCGGCGGTGCAGGAAGATGTGGACGTCGTGGGGTTGTCGGTGCTCTCGGGCGCGCACATGACGCTTTTCCCGCGCGTGCGGGCCCTGCTCGACGAGGCCGGCCGCAAGGACATGCTCCTCACTGGCGGGGGCATCATTCCCGCGGCCGATATCGAGCAGCTGGAGGCGAATGGCGTCGGCCAGCTGTTCGGGCCGGGCACGCCCACCTCGCAGCTCATCGACTATATCGAGTCATGGGCCGCGGCCAATCTCTCCGCTTGAGAAATGGTCACCAGCCATCCGTCAACAGTCGTAAGTCCGGGCGTCAGTGCGAGGAGGGCCCACTGGGCCCGACGAAGCAATCGGGTCGCCTGCATCCCGGTTCCGGCCACCCGATTGCTTCGCCCTTCGGGCTCGCAAATGACGGTGGGTGACCCTCGACCCTTGACCCTCGACTCATGACCGCCTCCCAACGCCCCAGCCGGCTCCGCGAGCTGACCGACGAATATCGCGCGCTCGCAACCCGACTCGAGCAAGGCGGTGGCGAGCGCCGGGTAGCGCGCATGCACGAGCGCGGCCAGCTCGCACCGCGCGAGCGGGTCAATGCGCTGCGCGACCCCGATTCTCCCTGGTTCGAGCTGGGCCTGCTGATGGCATACGACCGCTACGACGGCCAGGCACCGGCCGCCGGCGTCATTACCGGGCTGGGCCAGGTGGCAGGGCGCGATTGTGTCATCGTCGCCAACGATGCCACCGTGAAGGCCGGGTCCTGGTGGCCGGAGACCATCACCAAGATTCTTCGCGCACAGGAAGTCGCCATGCGCGAACGGATCCCGATCGTCTACCTGGTCGACAGCGCGGGCGTGAACCTTCCCTACCAGGGTGGCGTCTTCCCGGGACAATATGGCGCGGCCCGGATCTTCTATTACAACTCGCTCATGCGCCGCTACCTCAAGGTGCCGCAAGTCGCCGCTGTCATGGGCAGCTGTATCGCCGGCGGCGCCTACCTGCCCGCCCTCTCCGACGTGATCTTCATGGTCGAGGGCACCAGCTTCATGGGCCTCGGCGGCCCCAATCTGGTCAAGGGCGCCACCGGCCAGGTCGTCGACGCGGAGACCCTGGGCGGCGCCATCACGCACACGCAGGTCAGCGCCGTGGCGCATTATCGGTCTGCGAACGACGCCGAGTGCCTGAAGCAGATGCGGGAGTATATCGGGCGGTTGCCTGTGGTCGTGTGTCACGAGTCACGAGTCATGGGTCGCGTGACTCGCGACCCGCGATCCGCGACCCGAGCTGCCGAGCCGCCGAGCCGCCCGGCGGCCGAGCTCTACAACATCCTTCCCCACGACCATCGCATGTCCTACGACATGCGGCACGTGCTCGACTGTCTCCTCGACGGTGGCGCGTTCGCGGAGTTCCAGCCCGGCTATGCTGGCGAGATGCTGTGTGGCCACGCCCATATCGACGGCCATCCGGTAGCGGTCATCGCAAACCAGCGCGGCATCATCAAGGGAAAGCAGGGAGAACGGGCACGCTTCGGCGGGATCATCTATACCAGCAGCGCCGAAAAGGTTGCCTACTTCGTTGACACGGCCAATCGTGAACGTCTGCCCATCCTGTTCATCCAGGATGTGAGCGGATTCATGGTGGGGCCCGAAGCGGAGCACTCCGGGATTATCCGCGCCGGCGCGCGCTGGGTGGAGGCGATGGCCACCGCATCGGTGCCCAAGCTGGTGCTTACGGTGAATCACGCCTCGGGCGCCGGCTACTACGCGATGGCGGGGCAGGGCTTCGATCCGGACTTCATCATCTCCTGGCCCACTGGCCGGATGGCGGTGATGGAAGGGGAAGCGGCCGTGATGGCGGTGCATGGCCCGGCACTCGACAAGGCGCAGCGCGCGGGCCAGGAAGTTCCCGAGGATGTGTCGACGTCGGCAGCCGCCATGCGCGCCGAGTACGAATCACAGCTCGACGCCCGGTATGCGGCGGCGCGGGGCTTCGTGGACGCGATCGTGCTTCCCGAAGACACCCGCGCGACGCTCGCCTACCTGCTGCGTGTGAGCAGCCACTTTCCCGGCTCGCACCTGGGACCCTTTGTCCTGCCGGCGGGAGCCAACGGATGCTGACTCGGCTGGTGCACGCCGCCGTGCCGGCGGCGGTACTGCTCCTGCTGGCGTCGCCTGGCGCGCTCCCGGCGAGCGGGTTGGGGGTGCGCCAGTCCCCTGGGTCAGTGGCCTTCGACACCACACCACCCGCACGCCAGCGTGCCGCTCCACCAGCGCTTGCGCTCGCCCGTGGATGGATGTCGCTCGACATCACTGGCGTGGATCGCTTCCGCCAGGCCCTGCCGCTCGCCGACGGGCGGGGCGTCCTGCTCGCCATTCTCGACAGTGGCATCGATCCCGGTATTTCCGGTCTCCATCTCACGTCGGATGGCAGGCCGAAGCTGCTCGACCTGCGCGATTTCTCGGAAGAGGGACGGATTGCGCTTGCGCCGCTGGCGCCGCAAGGCGACACCGTCATTGTCGCCGGTGTGGTGCTCAGCGGCATGCGGCAGGTGGCGGCCCGCACCACCGGTCCATGGTATGGTGGCACGCTGGAGGAGCTGGCACTGGGCAATCCTCCGGCGGCTGACCTCAACGGCAACGGCTCGACCCGCGACCGGCTGGCGGTCGTGGTGGCCAGGGCATCCGACGGTTGGGTGCTCTACGCCGACTCGGACGGCGACGGGAGCCTGGCCAACGAACGCCCGGTGCACGATTACCTGCTCGGTCGCGAGACATTCGGCTGGCACCGGCCCGGTGTCGCACCGCCAGCGACGATCGCAGTGAACATGAGCGGCGACGGCAGCGAGGTCCCGGTCGTGGATCTCTTCTTTGACACTTCTGGTCACGGCTCGCACGTGGCAGGCATCGCGGCCGGCCATGACATCTACGGCGAGGCCGGCCTCGACGGTGTCGCCCCGGGCGCCCAGTTGCTCGGTCTCAAGATCGCGAATGATGGCAACGACGGCATTTCCACCACTGAGTCGATGCGTGATGCCATGGATTACGCCGTTCGCTTTGCGGCGGCGCGTGGGCTGCCGCTGGTCATGAACATGAGCTTCGGTGTTGGCAACGAGCGTGAGGGCGCCGCACGTATCGATGCCATTGTCGATTCCGTGCTGGCGGCGCATCCCGGTGTCGTGTTCACCATCAGCGCCGGCAACGATGGCCCTGCGCTGTCGACGATCGGGTTTCCCGGCTCGGCCAGCCGCGCGATCTCGGTCGGCGCCCTGCTGCCGGGGCGATTTGTGCCGGCAGCGCCGGGCACATCTGCAACCCCCGACGGGGTGGCCTATTTCAGCGCTCGCGGTGGGGAAGTGCCCAAGCCGGATCTCGTCACCCCTGGCGTCGCGTACTCCACGGTGCCCAACTGGGATGCCGGTGGCGAGATCGAGGCCGGCACCAGCATGGCCTCACCCCACGCCGCCGGCCTCGCGGCACTCTTGCTCTCCGCCGCGAACCAGGCACATCGGACGGTGAGCGCTGCGGCCGTGCGCCAGGCGCTGATGGTCACAGCGGCCAGGTTGCCGGACGTGAGTTACTCGAGTCAGGGAGCCGGTATCCCCGACGCCGTTCGCGCCTGGCAGTGGCTCGAGCTCGGTCGCGCGGTCCCGGCCGTCACGGTACAGTCCGAGCAACGTACGCCGGGTGCACTGCTGGTCGTGGGGCCCGATGACACCCTGCCGTCCGCGATCACCTACTGGCTGCAGGGCGTGCCTGGCGCCCGCGACACCTTCCAGCTGCGCTCCGACGCTTCCTGGATCGCCGCGCCTTCCAGCGTGGCGGTGGCCGACTCCGCTCACCTGGCACTCGCGGTCAGCGATGCTGCGCACCGAGGTGCGCCCCTCACCGCAGTGGTGTCCGGCTGGACCGCAGACACGCTGGCCGGCCCCGCCTTCCGCCTGGTAACGACGGTTGCCCGTGCTGCGGCTCGAAACGCGCAGTTCAGCGATACGCTGGGCGTGGCCGGGAGCCAGCAGCATTACTTCGTGGCCGACTCGGGCGTGCCGCTCAACGTCAGGGTTTCATCTGGCGGGCGCGGCGTGCTGGCATTCCTCCATGAGCCAGGCGGCATGCCCTTTCTCGATGGCGTCTCACTTGAGGCGGGCTCGGGCGACGATGCCGCAGTCTTCCGGGTGGATGCGCGCGACGCGAGGCCCGGCTTCTGGCAGGTCTCGGCCGCAAGCCCCGGCGCACCCGCCGTCGTGAACTTCTCGGTCGAACCTTCTCCCGTCACCGCGGACGTGCAGCGCGACGGCGACAGTGTTCGCGCGATCATCGTCAACCGCAGCGACAGCACCGTGCGTGGTCGGGTGCTCATGGGCCTGCTCGGCGCCGAACAGGCCATGACGATCGAGGCGAGCGGCTCCACTCCTGTACGGCGGCCGGTTCTGGTGCCCCAGTGGGCCCGCTACCTCGTGGCGGACGTCATGATGTCACCTGCACAATGGGAGCGACTGACCGACTTTGGCGTCGTCATGCTGGACTCGACTGGCACGCATCTCGAGCAGTCGCCGCTCAACTATGCCCATGGCCGGCTGCATCACGCGTTTGAACGTGCGCCCGGCATCGTGACGCTTGCGCTCTTTCCGGGCTTCGCCGATTCCGCCGGCGCCGCCAGCTGGAGCGCCGACATCCGGCTCCGGTTCTACGCCGAGAGTCCAGTTCGCCTTTCGCGGGACGGCGCCGGCGTCATCACCCTGGCACCTCATGCCACGAAGCGTGTCGGAGAGCCATGGGTCGAGCCCTCATGGGCCCTACCATCGGGTGCAAGCCCCCTCGGAGTTGTCACCTTCGATACCGGAACGCACGACTGGTCGGCTGAATCAGTCCTTGCGCCCGGTACTACGGGAATTTCATCGCCATGACTCGCAGCATACGCGTCGCGGCCGGACAGGGCTTCTGGGGCGACTGGCTTGAAGCACCGGTGCGACAGGTCAATGACGGGCCCATCGATTACCTGATGATGGATTACCTGGCCGAAGTCACCATGTCCATCATGCAGAAGCAGAAGGGCCGGAACCCAGCGATGGGTTACGCTCGCGATTTTCCACAGGTGATGGAGCGCATCCTGCCAGTCCTGGTGGAGCGGGGGATTCGAGTCACCTCCAATGCTGGCGGCGTCAACCCGCGCGGCTGCGCCGAGGCGGTGCTCGAAGCGGCACGCCGCGCGGGACTGCAGGGGAAGGTGCGCGTGGGACTGGTGACCGGCGACGACATCCTGGATCGGCTCGACGATCTGATCGCGCGGGGGCATGCGCTCGCGGACATGGATAGCGGTCGTCCCCTCTCCGACATTCGCGACAAGGTCCTCTCGGCCAATGCGTATATCGGCATGGCACCCATCGTCCGCGCGCTGGACCAGGGTGCCAATATCGTGATTACCGGGCGGGTGACCGACACCGGCCTCACGCTGGGCCCGCTGGTGCATGAGTTTGGCTGGGATCGGGACGACTGGGACAGGGTCGCTGCGGGAACGGTCGCGGGGCACATCATCGAGTGCGGCGCACAGGCATCGGGCGGGAACCTGCTGAAGGACTGGCGCGCGGTCAAAGGGCTTGAGAATCCCGGCTTTCCGATTGCCGAGGTGAGCGAGGATGGATCGTTCGTGATCACCAAGCACCCGGGAACCGGCGGCGTGGTGAATGTCGCGAGCGTCACCGAGCAGCTGGTCTACGAAATGGGCGACCCGCACAGTTATATCACGCCCGACGGCGTGGCGGACTTCACGACGATCCAGCTCCGGCAGGCGGGCAGGGACCGGGTGCGTGTCTGGGGCATCGAAGGCGGCCCGCGCACTGACATGCTGAAGGTGTCGATCGCATGGTTCTATGGTTACAAGGCCGTCGGTACGCTGGTGTATTCGTGGCCCGATGCCTTTGAAAAGGCGCGCGCTGCCGACGCCATTCTCCGGAAGCGACTCTCGGCGCTGGGGCTCGAGTTCGAGCAGATTCTCACGGAGTATGTCGGCGTGGACGCGACGCATGGTGCCCTCGCCGGTCCGCCCGATCCCGACCTGCCGGAAGTCCAGCTTCGCGTGGGCGTGCGCGCCCGCGAGAAGGCGCCGGTGGAACGCTTCACGAGGGAGATTGCGCCGCTCGTGCTTACGGGGCCACCCAGTGTCACCGGCTTTGCCGGCGGCCGTCCGCAGGTGGAAGAGATCGTGGCCTACTGGCCCGCGCTGGTGGACCGCCGCGAGATCGAGCCGCATGTGCGAGTGGAGATTCTCGAAGCATGAGCCAGGGAGAACGCCGATGCCCGTGAAGATGGCCGCCGCAAGCGCGCCCGCCGAGATGGTCCAGATGGTTCCGCTGCGCTACCTCGCGCACGCGCGCTCCGGCGACAAGGGCGACACCGCCAACGTGGGCCTCATTGCGCTGGAGCCGGACTACTGGCCGGTACTGCGTGAGGAGGTTACCCGCGAGCGCGTCGCGCGTCACTTTGGCGACATGGTCAGCGCTGTGGAGCGCTTCGAACTGCCCAACCTGCGGGCGCTCAACTTTCTGCTGCACGGTGCGCTCGACGGCGGCGGGACGCTGAGTCTCAAGACAGACGCGCAGGGGAAAGTTTACTCGACGGCGCTCCTGCGGATGGAAATTCCGGTGCCGGCTACGCTCGCCGCGTCACTGCTCTCCCGTCACGCCCCATGAGCGGACCGCTCCTCCTGCGCGACCGCTCGCGCGGCATCCTGACGCTGACGCTCAACCGACCCGACAAGCGGAACGCCCTCAGCGCCGCGCTGATTGCCGATCTTTCCGCTGCCATTGCGGATGCGGATCTCGACTCAGAGGTACGGGTCGTGTGTGTACGGGGGGCCGGCAAGGACTTCTGCGCCGGGGCGGACCTGGCGGAATTGCTTGCCTCGGCGGACCGAGCGCTGGAGGAGAACGAGGCCGATGCCATGCACCTGGGCCGGCTCTTCCTCGCGCTGCGCGCGTTGCCCAAGCCGGTGGTGGCCGTGGTGCAGGGACGGGCACTCGCCGGCGGGGCGGGCCTGGCCACCGCCTGTGACCTCGTGCTCGCGGCGGATACGGCGAGCATCGGCTATCCCGAGATCCGGCGTGGCTTCGTGCCGGCCATGGTAATGACCATGCTGCGACGGCTGGTCGGCGAGCGCGTTGCGTTCGACCTGGTTGCAACGGGACGGGTGCTTGATGCATCCGAGGCAGTGGAACTTGGACTCGTGTCGCGCGTAGTGCAGGAGCCTGCATTGCAGAACGAGGCAGAAGTCCTGCTGGCGGGCCTGGCGGCGAGCTCGGCCTCGGCGCTTGCACTGTCGAAGCAGCTGCTCTATGCGCAGGATGGCCTCGCCTTTGCCGAGGGGA
>DAIMFY010000097.1:0-1471 GCA_036724295.1 Gemmatimonadales bacterium
CTCGTGCTGGGATTTGCCCTGCAGACACCGATCACCAGCTTCATCGGCTGGATCTACATCCTGGCGCGGGAGCCGTACCGGGTGGGAGATCGCATCCAGATCGGGGACACCACTGGGGACGTGCTGGACCTGAGCTACCTCGACACCACGCTCTGGGAATTTGGCGGCCCGTATGTGTCCACCGACCATCCCAGCGGCCGCATCATCAAGTTCCCCAACGCCAACGTGCTCACGACGGCGGTCTACAACTATTCCTGGCCGCTCTTTCCGTACATCTGGAATGAGATCGCGGTGCAGGTGGGTTACGACAGTGACCTTGCCTTCGTCACCAGCACGATGCGCGAGGTGGTAACCGAGGAACTGGGCGCGACAATGGAGGCACGCATCGAAACGGTGCGCGGGCTGCTGGCGCAGACGCTGGTGGACCAGCTCACGATCCGGGACCATCCGGTTGTCATGGTACGGGTCAACGCCAACACCTGGCTGGAACCGTTCGTGCGCTACCTGGTGGACCCCAAGCGCGCAGGCGAGGTAAAATCGAGGCTGACAGAGAAGATTGTTGCCCGGCTGGCGGCCGAGCAGGAGCGGGTGCGGTTCCCCAATGGGGACTCGCGGTAGACACGGAGCGTCACCGCGCCCCCACGACCGGGTACTCCCCCGACGGCGTGTCCGAGGTCTCGATACGGATGACGATGGCCGTGATGTTGTCGAGGCCGCCGCGCCGGTTGGCCTCCGTGATCATCTGGTCCACCGAGCGCTGCGGACCGCCCTCCGACTTGAGCAGCCGCCGGAGCTGCTCGTCTTCCAGCATCCCGGTCAGTCCGTCCGAGGCAAGCAGCAGCACGTCTTCGGATTCCAGCGACCCGAAATAGATGTCGGGCGTCACTTCCATGCCGGCCCCCACGCAGCGGGTGATGACATTGCTGTAGGGGTGCACCCGAGCCTGCTCCGGCGTGAGCAGCCCGGCATCCACCTGCTCCTGCACGTAGCTGTGGTCCTTGGTGATCTGGCGGAGCCGGTCACTGCGCAGCAGATAGGCCCGGCTGTCACCCACCTGGCCGATGAGGTACCGATCGGGCAGCAGCACGAGGGCCGTGAGCGTGGTGCCCATGCCGCGCTTGTCGTGCTCGGACAGCGTTCGGGAAAAGATGGCCTCGTTGGCCTTGCGGATGGCGTTGTGCATCCGGGTGGCCAGCTCCTCGTCGCTCAGGCCGCGATACTGGCCCAATTCCTCGGCAACGATACGCACGGCCATCTCGCTCGCAACCTCGCCGGCTGCGTGCCCTCCCATGCCGTCGGCCACGATGAAGATGCCGCGGTCGGCAAGCATGAGAAAGTTGTCTTCGTTGCCCGAACGTACGACACCAACGTCGGTCCGGGCGGCGCAGGAGAAGTGCACGTGCCTCCGCTAACGCGAGAGCAGCAGGTACGCCGCGAGCCCGGCCGCCACCGCCACCAGCACGGCCAGCGT
>DAIMFY010000097.1:1571-7393 GCA_036724295.1 Gemmatimonadales bacterium
AGAGCAGCAGGTACGCCGCGAGCCCGGCCGCCACCGCCACCAGCACGGCCAGCGTAAGCCAGGAGCCGCGGCGACGCGGTTCGGGGGTTGGGGGTGGGCGGCGCACCATGGGCCGCCGGACCGATGCCTCGGGCACCGGGGTTGGTGCCGCGGCCACCGGCGACGGGACTTCCACCCGGGGCATGGCACGGGTGCCGTCGGGTTCCGCCGGCAGTTCGTCATCGAGCGGCTCGAACAGGACCGAAACCTCGCCAAACCGGAGCGTGGCTCCCGGCGCCAGCGCCACTTCGCTGGTGACCGGCTCACCTTCCATGAAGGTCCCATTGGTGGAGCCGAGATCGGCCAGGATCCAGACTCCGCCCCGTCGCTGGATCTTGGCGTGCATGGTGCTCACGCTGGGATCCGCCAGCACCAGGTCATTATAGTCCGCCCGCCCCACATTGATCATCGGGACCGAGAGCGTGAGCCGGTCGCCCTTGCGCGGCCCCGAACGGAACAGGACGGAGACGAGCGGCGCGGGCCCCGGCTCCGGCACCGGCGTCGGCCGGAATGCCGCCACGCCAAACATGGTGTCGCTGAGCCGCTGGTGCGCCCCGGCCGGCGGGGCCTGCCCGGCATGGAACCGGAACTCCTCGGTGCCAATCCGGATCACGTCGCCCGAGGCAAGCCGGCGCTCACCCGTGAGCCGCTCGCCGTTCACGAGAGTGCCGTTCACGCTGGAGTCGAGGAGCATGAAACCAGCGGCGTCACGGTGCAGTTCCGCGTGGCGGCGTGATACGTCGTCGCCTGGCGCCACGATGTCCGCCCCCGCCTCGCGCCCGAAGACCAGCGGCCCCGCGCCGACCTGGTATTCCCTGCCGTCGGTCAGGCTGACCACACGCGCCCCGTCGTTCGCGGCCACCGGCAACTGGATTGCCGGCGCAATGCGCGTGCTGCCCGAGCGAGATTCATCCACGACCAGTATCTCCTGTCTGCCGATCACGAGCTTGTCGCCGTGCAACAGCGGCGTCGGCTCCGCGCCGAGCGGGATTCCATTCACCAGCACCTCGGATCCGTTAACCGCGCGAACCGCCGCCGAGCCGTCAGGCCAGCCCTGGATGACCGCATGCTGGCCGGAAACGCGCTGGCCAAAGACCGGAATACTGGCCCCGTCCTCGGACCCAATGGTCATCTCTCCGGCAGCGACGCTGTAACGCCGCCCGCCGACATCGAGCTGAATCATGCGAGCGCCGTCCGTCCGCGTGGTAGTGAACGCCCCAAACGTACTCCGCCGTGAATTGGCCGCGCAAGCAGGGAGTTACGCACTCCGCCGGGCCTCGCCGTTGCCGGCCTGCAGCAGGTAGAGCCGCTGGTAGAGCCCTTCCCGGGCCAAGAGGGCCCGGTGGGTACCCCGTTCCCGGATCTCCCCGTGGTGGAAGACCAGGATCTCGTCGGCATGGAGGATGGTGCTGAGCCGGTGCGCCACGACGATGGCGGTGCGGCCTCGCATCAGTTCCGCGATGGCCTGCTGGATCTGGGCCTCCGCTTCGGCATCCACCGAGCTGGTGGCCTCATCCAGCACCAGGATGCGCGGGTCTCGTGCCAGCGCGCGCGCGAAGCTGAGCAGCTGTCGCTCGCCCACGCTCAGGTTGCGGCCCCGTTCAGCCAGCTGGTGCCCATAACCGGCCGGCAGCCGGCGCACGAAGCGGTCGGCGCCGACCCGGGCCGCGGCCCGCTCCGCCTGCGCCGCCGGTATGGGGGCGTCCAGAACCAGGTTGTGCAGCACATCCCCGGTGAACAGGAAGAGGTCCTGCTGCACGAAGCCGATCAGTCCCCGCAGGTCGTGCGTCGACAACTCGCGGATGTCCATGCCGTCGATCGTGATGCGGCCGCGCACCGGCTCGTAGAAGCGAAGGAGCAGGCTGATGACGGTGGTCTTGCCGGCGCCGGTGTGGCCCACGATGGCGACGGTCCGGCCTGGGGCCGCGACAAACGAGACCCCCTTGAGCACCCAGGGCCCCGTCTCGGAGTAGCGGAACCAGACATCCTCGAAGCGCACCTCGCCGCGGGCCGGCACCGCGAGGTGCGCCGGCGCCTCCGGCTCCTGCACGGCTACCGGCTCGTCCAGCAGCTGGAAGATCCGCTCACTCGATGCCATGGCACTCTGCAGCAGGTTCACCTTCTCCGAGATGTCCTGCAGCGGCTGAAAGAAGCGCCGGCTCAACTGGATGAACGCCGCGAGCACTCCGACCGTGAGCGTGCCTCCCAGCGCCCGGAGCCCGCCATACCAGAGCAGCAGCGCCAGGGCCAGCGAGGAAAGAAATTCGACCACCGGGAAGAAGATGGCGTACACCGTGATGGACCGCAGGTGCGCATCGAGCTGCGACCGGTTGAGCCGGTCAAATTCGTCGTACCCCGCCTGCTCGCGCCGGAAGAGCTGGACGACCCGCATCCCCGACAGCTGTTCCTGCAGGTAGGCATTGAGCCGGGCCAGCCGGACCCGGATGTCACGAAACGCCTCGCGCACGTGCTTCCGGAAAATGGTTGCGGTGAGCCAGACCAGCGGGATGACGCTGAACGCCACCAGGGCCAGCCGCCAGTTCATGAGCAGCATCATCCCCATGATCGCAGCGAGCGTGAATACGTCGCCAAAGACGGTGACCAGGCCCGAGGAGAAGAGCTCGTTCAGGGTCTCCACGTCGCTCGTCACCCGGGTCATGAGGCGCCCGACCGGGTTGCGGTCGAAGAAGCTGATCGAGAGCCGCTGCAGGTGGCCGAAGATCCGGGTGCGGAGGTCCAGCATTACCCGCTGGCCGATGAGCGTGGTCAGGAGGGTCTGGCCATAGTCGGCCAGGAAATCGAGGACCAGCGCGCCGATATACAGGACGGCGAGGGTGCCGAGCATGCCGGCGTCGCCGCGCGGGATGGCGACATCAAGGGCGTATTGCGTGAGCCTCGGCCCGACCAGCGCCAGCCCTGCGCTCACCAGCAGCAGTGCCAGCGCCGCACAGGCCAGCTTCAGGTGCGGACGCAGGTATCCCAGCAGGCGCCGCAGCAGTCGGGCGTCGTAGGCCTGGCCCAGGGGTTCTTCGGCGTCACTCATGGCGCGGCGGTCTGCGGCTTGCCCGGCCCGTCGTCGGCATGGGGTGCAGCGCCGATGGTCCGAAGCCCCTTGTCAACCCAGCGGGCAAAGATCACGAAACCGAACCCGACCGTGTACCAGCTCAGGATCAGCCGCCACAGCAGGGTGTAGAGCGGCGTGAGCGGCTTGGGCACGAACACCGACATCACCGCGGCAGACATGACTTCGGCGATTCCGGATGCGCCTGGCGTCGGCGCGAAGTAGAGCAGGAAGGCGATGAACGTCTGGAGCAGCAGCACATCCACGAAATTAGTATGGATTCCGAGGGCCCGGAGGGTTGCGTAGCCGGCCAGCAGCTTGTTGGCGTGCGAGGGGCCCGAGAGCAGAATGCAGAGGAAGACCGAGAGCCAGCCCTTGGGACTGTTGAGCTTGACCAGATGGCCGTGTGCTTCGTCCAGCCCTTTCCTGACCCCATCGACCTTGCTCGCAAACCGGGTGCTGCGGCGGCCCAGCCAGTTCGCCAGCCGGTCCAGCAGGTTGCGCACCAGCCGCGGGAAGATCATCACCAGCACGAGCAGCGCCCCGAGGCCGGCAAAGATCGTGAGGCTGCCGAGAAAGAGGTCGTAGAGCGAGAGGCCGAGGACGTTTCCCTGGGTGCCCAGCGCCTTGCCGGCACCGGCGAGCAGGGCGAGCGGGCCGGCAATCGCAAAGAAGCCCACCGTCCCCACGAACCCCATCAGGGCGCAGGTCGCGGCCACCGGCAACGGGATGCCGTAGCGCCGCATGGTGTACATCATCATCGGGAACGCGCCGGACTGGAGCGGGGTGATGTAGGCCGCCCACGCGCTCATGCCACCCGCGAGCACCATCCCCTTGAGCGATGGCTGCGGCATGAGCTGCCGAGCCACCACCCAGAGCCGCAATCCCCCGCCGATCCAGTCCATCGAGGCCAGCCCCAGCCCCACCAGCAGCCAGATCCAGTGCACGTTGCGGAGTCCTTCCGCAAAGGCACCCAGGTTGTTGCCGTACCAGAGCGTGAGCCCGAAGCCGATCAGGGACGCGGCCACAAAGATCTGGAAGCCGCGAACCAGGACCTTCGGTGTCAGGAGTTTGGCCATGAAGGGGGGAAGTTTAACGGCGGAACGAAAGGTCGGACAGGAGGCCGCCTACCCGAAACTTTCCCGAAGCAAGCGCTCCGGCTATTCTTCGCCCGTGTCAGTGATTCGTGTCGTGAATGCCCGCCAGCACAACCTCAAGGGGATCTCCGTCGAGCTGCCCCACCGCTCGCTCGTGGTCGTGACCGGGCCCTCGGGATCGGGCAAGTCTTCGCTCGCATTCGATACCATCTACGCCGAAGGCCAGCGGCGCTACATCGAGTCGCTCTCCACCTACGCCAAGCAGTTCCTGGAGCGGATGCCGAAGCCGGACGTGGACCGGATCGAGGGGCTGGCCCCGGCCGTGGCCATCGAGCAGCGAAATCCTGCCGTCTCGAGCCGCTCTACCGTCGGCACCGCCACCGAGATCTACGATTTCCTCCGGCTCCTCTGGGCCCGCATTGGCCAGCCATTCTGCCGCCGCTGCGGTGCGCCCGTCCGGCGGGAGACGCCGGAGATCGCGGTGAGGGAGGTGCTGGCATCCGGCGCCAGTCGCGTGCTCATCACCTTTCCGCTCCCGGCCTCGGCGCGGCACAGCCACGATGCCATCGTGGAGAACCTGCGTGCCATGGGGTTTGTCCGGGTGCTGCACCGAGGCGAGCAGCAGCACCTCGACGACCTGCCCTCTGGCACCGACCTCGCCAGCGACGAAGGCCTGCTGGTGGTGGTGGACCGGCTCGCGGTCTCGGAGGCGTCGGAAGGCCGCCTGAACGAAGCCGTCTCGACCGCGTTTGGCGAAGGCGAGGGCGTCGCCATCGCCGTGCTCGACGACGGCCGCCAGCTCCGCTTCACCGAGTTCCTGGCCTGCAGCAACTGCGACACGCCCGCAGCCACGATCACGCCCTCGCTCTTCTCCTTCAACAACCCGCGCGGCGCGTGCGCCACCTGCAATGGCTTCGGCGCCACGCTGGAGTATGACGAGCGGCTGGTCGTGCCGGACCCCGAGCGCAGCGTGCGAGACGGCGCCATCGATCCCTGGACCAAGCCTCGCTACGAGGCGCGGCGCCGCCTCGTCGTTGATCGCACCCGTGAGCTCGGCGCCAACCCCGACGCGCCCTGGCGGAAGCTCAAGGCGAGCGTGCGCCAGGAACTGCTGCACGGACGAAAAGGCAAGTACCTCGGCATCTTTCCCTTTCTCGCGAGTCTGGAGGAGAAGCGCTACAAGCAGTACATCCGCGTCTTCCTGCGGCAATACCAGCTGGCGGAAACCTGCTCGGCTTGCGGCGGCAGCCGGCTCAATGACGACGCCCGCGCAGTGAAGATTGTAGGCCGTCATATCGGCGAGGTGGCCGCGCTGTCCCTGGATGAACTGGCCGCCTGGCTCGACTCACTCACGCTCGGCCCCCGCGACCGCGCCATCGCCGAACTGGTGCTGGAGCAGGTGACCGCCCGGCTGTCCTTTCTTCGTGATGTCGGCCTCGGCTATCTCGCGCTCGACCGCCAGGCGCGGACGCTCTCGGGTGGCGAGGCCCAGCGCATCGCGCTCGCCAACGCGCTCGGTGCACGCCTGGTGGACACGCTCTACGTCCTGGACGAGCCGAGCATCGGCCTGCATCCGCGCGACACGGAGCGGCTGCTGGCGGTGCTCCATCGCCTGCGCGACCTGG
>DAIMFY010000098.1:0-7343 GCA_036724295.1 Gemmatimonadales bacterium
CGCTGGTAGGCGTCGATGGCCTTCCGCCAATCCTCCCTCTGCTCATGCTTCCGCGCCGTATCCTTGAGCTTCTCGAGATTCATGCAGCCGGCTGGAATGAAGGGAAACGGCGGTGGTATTCGGAGTGTGCAAAGATACGCCACCGGATGGGGGTGGACAACCCAAGGGCGATGGGCAGAACGCCGTGCGGCCCACGCTCAGGACGAGAGCAGCCCGGCCCTGACCGCCGCCGCGAGGAGCTCGAGATCGGGCGCCGGCGGCCGATCGGAGGCGAGCGGCGCCACGCCAATGGCGGGGCCCCGGACGGTCTCTGCCAGCTGTTGCACGCCCCGGCCCGGCCGCAGCGGGCGCTGGAACTCGATCCCCTGCACACCGCAGAGGAATTCGGCCCCCACCACCGTGCAGGCATTGTCCAGGATGCGGCGGCACTTGTAGGCGGCCGCCATGCCCATGGGGACAAAATCTTCCTGGTTTGCATCGGTGGGAATGGACCCGATGCTGGCGGGCATGGCGAGCGCGCGCGATTCGGCCACGAGCGCGGCAGCGGTGATTTGCACCATCATGAACCCGGACGATAGCCCCGGATCGGCGGTAAGGAACGCCGGCAGGCCCTGCGAGAGATCGGGATTCACCAACCGCTCGATGCGGCGTTCGCTGATGGCCTGCAGCGTGGTCAGCGCGACGGCCAGGAAGTCGAGCGCCTGGGCCACCGGCTGCCCGTGAAAGTTTCCGCCACTCAGCACATCGCCGTTCTCGAAGACGAGCGGATTGTCAGTGCTCGCGTTGAGCTCGATTGCCACGGTGTCGCGGGCAAACCGGATGGCGTCGGCACACGCGCCGAGCACCTGGGGGGTGCAGCGAAGACTGTAGGCGTCCTGGACCCGCGGATCGTTCTCGCGGTGCGATTCACGGATCTCGCTGTCGGCGAGCAACTCGCGCAATAGCTCGGCGCAGCGGCGCTGCCCGTCATGGGGCCGGGCGGCATGGATCCGTGCATCGAACGGCGCCGGCGTCCCCCGTAATGCCTCCAGACTCAGCGCGGCCGCACCGATCGCGGCGCGCCAGAGGAGCTCCGCCTCGTACACCATGATGGCCAGCAGCGCCGTCTGCGCCTGGGTGCCATTGATGAACGAGATCCCCTCCTTGGGACCGAAGGTCCATGACGCCAATCCGGCCGCCTGGAGCCGGGGGCCGGCCGCCTCGGCGCTTCCCTGATCCGACCGCACCCAGCCTTCGCCCATCAGGACCAGCGCGACGTGACTGAGCGGGGCCAGGTCGCCACTCGCCCCGACGCTGCCCTGCTCCGGTACCCACGGCACGAGCCCGCTGTTGTACAGCGCGAGCAGTGCGTCGACCAGTCCCGGCCGCACGCCGCTCGTCGGGCGCGCGAGCACGTTGGCCCGAAGCAGCATGAGAGCCCGCACCGCGTCGGCCGGCAGAGGAGTGCCGACGCCCGCCGCATGACTTCGAATGAGGTTGACCTGCAGCTGTTCGAGACGGTCAGGCGCGATATGGACGTTGGCCAGCTTCCCGAAGCCGGTGTTGATCCCGTAGATCACCTGTCCGCCGGCAATGGCATCCTCGACGCGCTGCCGGCTGGCTGCGAGCGCCGCTCGCGCCGCCGGCGCCAGCTGTGCGCGCAGTCCCGGCGTACGGGCAGCCCGCACGACGTCCTCGATTGTCAGGGAACGGCCGTCGAGCACCAGCGTCTGTTCAGTCATGCGGAGGAAGGTTGCGATGGACGGGCGGGAATGCAATCAGGGCGTGGGGCGTGGGGCCTGGGGCTTGAGAGGACGAGAGACGCAGCGCGTACTCTCACACCTCATGCCTCACGCCCCAGGCCCTAACGCCTACTTCCGCCCCCGCACCAGCTCCGGATTCCCCGGATCGGTCTGGTAGGCCCAGTCGAGGATCAGGAAGTTCTGTCCCACGTGGGTCACCCGCACCGCACCGTATTGCACGAACTGGGTGCCCGGCATCTCGAAGACGTAGCCCCAACCCGGCAACGCCTCGAGCCCGGACGGGTCGAACCCGTCGAGCGGGGCGATGTCGATGCTGGTGAGATCCTCGACGGCCACGCTGCCATAGAGCGCCACGGTTACGCCAGCGCGAGCCGGCGTGAGGAAGAGCGTGCCGTTGATGTCGCGCTCCACCGTGAAATCCGCCGACGCGTCGTTGCCGTCGAGCACCAGTCCCAGCTCATTCGCGCTCACCGAGCCATTGCCGTTGAGATCACGCCAGAACGAGAAGCCCGAGCCCGCCGTCTGCGCCTGGCGGGCAAACACCACGACGTTGCGCGCATCAGGCCGGGGCGTGTCGTTCCGCGAGGGGGAGGCACCGCTTTCGGCGCCGGAGGGGCTGGTGGCGGTAACCTCGAAGCAGCGCGGGACGCCATTGGTCATGGCCCCGACGATGAATTCGGGAGCAACGGTTGTCCCCTCGATGCTCCAGCTGGTGCCACATCGGTCCTGGTCGAGATCATAGCTGCTGCTGTACACGATGTAGCTGCTGAAATTTCCCGGATCGGCCTCGAAGGCGTTGTCGGACCATGTCAGGGCCACGGCGCCGTCCAGCGAAGTCGAGGTGAGGTCGGTCGGCGACGGGGGCGCGTTACCGGGCCCCGTCGTGGAGTCGGATCCGCACCCGGCGAGAGCCCCGGCGGCGAGCAGGGCAAGTAGGACGCGCATGTGATTCTCCAGAATTGAGGACCGGGAAAGAGGAGGAGCAAGGGGTATGCCAGAGGGCTCAGGGCTGAGCGACGAGACTGTCTCAGGCTCTCAGCTCTGAGCTCTGAGCTCAGTTCCCCAACGTCGACTGATTGAAGTCCAGCTTCAGCTCTGGCAAGTTGATCAGGTAGATCGAAAAATAGACCGCCACGTTCCCGTTGGCATTCTTCACAAAATTGAAGGCCGCCCGCCAGTCGTGCAGGTCGCGCTCCAGCCGCACCACATGCGACTCGAATCGTTTGTCCGTGATGTTGTACTGGGTCTGCCAGGAGACGGCCCAGAGCGGGGTCGGCGAGAACAGCGTGCTGAAGCTGACGTTCTGCTGGGCACGATTGCTCTCGGCCGGCAGCAGCGGATTGGGCCGCTGGCGCGAGAGCGAATAGGTGAAGCTGGCGCTGAACTGCCGATTCCCGCCCATCGGAATCTGGTCGTTGCTGTAGAAACCACCGGGGCTCTGGGTCCGCTGACCCAGCAGTCCGCTGCCCGAGCCATAGCCGGGCCGGTAGAGCGACTGCGCGGCATCATCGAACTGGCCCGGCCGGGTAGGGTTGCCCACGCCGAAGGACGAGCCCAGGGCGCGCACCGACCGCCCGGTGAACGAGAAGCTCGCCGAGACATTCTGCAGGAAGGGATCGAAGTGCGCCGTGTCCGAGCCGACGGCGCCACGCCAGAGGTCGTGAGTCACGCGCAGGCTCAGGCTCGGCAGCAGGTCGCTCAGGAAGGTGTTGGTGATGGACGGCGTCACCCAGCCGGTCTTCCCCGGCTGCTTGGCCTGCTCGAAGTCGTAGGTGATCGGCGAGGTCGAGACACTGAGCAGCCGGAACTTCTTCGCCGAGGTTCCCAGCGAATCGCCTGCTGGCGCCCGGCCCTTGGCTTCCAGGTTCTGTGACAGGCCGAGACTGAGCGTGTGGCGCGCGTCGCTGTGGAGCTGCGGCGTCCCGCCCCGCGGCGTGATGGCGCGCGCGAAGGCCTCGGGCACGTCGGCCGCCGGCTGGTAGTCCCAGGCGACCTGGGGCGAGATGCTGTGGCGGAACCGCGCGAACGGTCCGATGCCCCCGCCCGACAGGAAGAAGAGCGTAGGCGAGAGGGTGGCGCGCAACTCGATTCGCTTCTTCTGGAAGACCCAGCCGCCGGCAGTGCTGCGATTACGCACAGCGTAGAACTGGCTCTGCGTCGACGCGTTGGCTACGAGAATGCTGGGCTGCAGCTTCCAGGAAGACCGGAAGAGCAGCGGGAGGTTGATGCCGGTGTTCCAGTTGAAGCCGGTCTGGAAGTCGCCCGCCGCCGAGCGATAGACGGTGACAGAATCATACGGATCCGGCGTGTCGAGGTTGGGCTGGCGCAAGGAGTCCGACTGGAGCCCGGTGAGCCTGGTGTCCTGCATTGTCAGGACGTTGCTCCAGTTGAAGCTGCCGAACCGGACCGGTGTGGTGAAGTTGAGCTGCATGTTCCGGTTGTCGGCGAGCTGCGGCACGGTGTCCACCGTGCCGTCCGGCTGCAGCCGCAGCAGCGGCGCCAGCGGGCGGTTTGCGTCGATCGTGCGCGAGAAGGTCAGCGACGGCGACCAGGTAATGTCGCTCCCCAGGTCCAGTGGCTTGGGCGAAATGGCGAGCGAGGGCAGCTGCGTGGTCGAGGTGGAATCCGAGAGCGACTGCCGCCGGTTGCCGCCCAGGGAGATGGTTCCCCACCCGAACCGCTTGCTGAAGTTGACCTGGCTGGTCACCAGCTGGGTGTTGAGCGTGGGATCAAGCGCGTTCCGGTCCACGATCTTGGTATTGCTCTGGTACTGGACATCGAAGTTCAGGTTGGTGGACAGGTTGAATGCCTGCTGGTGCGCCCAGTGCACCGCCACACCCGAGCCACCGCCGGACTCCCACTGGCGGTTCACTTCGGCCGATCCCCGGAGGAACCGGTTGAGCACATTGTACTGGCTCGATACCCCCGCCTGCACATACCGACCCGAGTACCAGTCCAGCCGGGCCGTGAGATCCACGTACGGACTCGGCGCCCAGTAATAGCCGACGTTGGTGATCTGGCGCTGGTAACTGCGCGAGGTCCGGAAGATGTCATTGATGCCGACCTTGGGAATCAGAATCCCCGAGTGGCGGCCCGGCCGGGTATCCTGGAAGATGAACGGCAGCCAGAGGATCGGGATGTCACGGATGTAGAGCACCACCGGCCGCGCCACCAGCATGTCGCCCGACACCCACTTGATGCGCCGGGCGGCAAAGTGATAGTGCGGCGTCGGCAGCGCGCACGACGTCACCTCGCTCGCGCCGGCAAAGAGCTGCTTCGCGCCTGACGCCTTCTGCACGTTGCCACGGATGAACCAGGTGGTTCCGCCCTCGGAAAACTCGGTCTGCCCCCCTCGCACCACGCCGCTCTTGCGGCAGGTATCGTATCGCACCGACTCGCCGACGACGGTGCTGTCGCCCTGGGTGAGGGTGGGCTTCCCGCTGGCCGTGAGCAGGCACTCCGACTGGTCATAGGCAATGTGCCCCGCACCCAGCGTGACCCCCTGTCGCTCCGCGCGCGCGTGCCCGTCGAGCTCCAGGCGGCGGTCGTCGGCCGTGAACGTGGCAGAGTCGGCGCTGTACTGTATGGGCGTGTAACCGGGGCGCCGGAGCAGCGCCTCGAGGAGACTGTCACGCGCCTGCTGCGGCGCCAGGCTGTCGCGGCCCAGCGAATCGGCGGCCGGCCGAAGGCTCTCCGCCGCCTGCTTCGGCGGGGCGTGCTTGGGCACACCCTGCGCCTCGGCGCTTCCGCCCCCGGCCAGGAGCAGCACCAGCACGACGGCGGCCGCGGCAGCTTTGCGAGCGCGACGACGGCTGATGAGCACGCTGCCCAGGAAGCCGATCTCGTAAAGCACCAGCAGCGGGATGGTGAACATCACCATGCTCAGCAGGTCGGTGCCGGGTGACAGGAATGCGCCGGCAATGCAGGCCAGCACGATGGCGAAACGGCGGAAATGGTTGAGCCGGGCGGGCGTCGCGATGCCGAGCCATGCGAGGATGAAGATGAGCAGCGGCAGTTCGAACGAAATGCCCAGCGCGATGACCACCTGGATGAGGAACGAGAAGTATCCGTCGTAGGTGATCATCGGCATGAGTGCGTCAGTCTGGAAGCTGAACAGCACCCGGAGCGTCTGCGGCACCACGAACAGCCAGGCCAGCACCGCTCCCAGCACAAAGAGCCCGCTGCCGACGAACAGCGCCGGAATGATGACCCGGCGCTCCTTGGCATAGAGCGCCGGCGACATGAAGGCCCAGACCTGCCAGATCACCACCGGTGCGGCCAGCACCAGCCCCACGAAAAACGCCAGCTTGAACACGATCATCACCGGCTCGGTGGGCGTGAGCACGGCCAGCTTGCCGCCATTGCCAAGGTACGGCTGGATGGGCCGCGAGATGATGCCGACGAGCTGGAATTTCTGGACAACGAAGAAACCGACGGCGAAGCCCGCGATGAGCGCGAGCAAGGCGCGGATAAGGCGGACCCGCAGCTCCTCGAGATGATCGAGGAAGGGCATTTCAGCGCCGGAGCCGTTCATGGGGACAAGCCGGGGCGGCGCCCGGGGCTCAGGACCCGAGCGCCTTCAGCCGATCTTTGGCCAGCGCGGCCTCGTCCGAATTGGGGAAGGACTGGGCCACCTTCTGATAGGCATCGCGCGCGGCCGCCCGGTCGTTCGCGCGTTCCTTGATCAGGCCGATGTGATAGTACGAGGAGCCGGCCCGCGGCGACTGGGCATAATCGCGGGTCACCTGCTGGTAATAATAGAGCGCCGAGTCGGCGTTTTCGGTCTCGAAGCTCTGGCCTATGTAGTAGAGCGCATCGGGGGCCTTGTCGCTCGTGGGGTACGACTTGAGCAGCTCGCGAAACCCCAGGCGCGCGGTGCTGGCGCTGCCGAGCCGGAGCTGGCCCAGCGACGTCTGGTACATCTGGTCCGCCGAGGGCTGGTTCTGGGCGGGCGCCGGATTCACGAACGACGTGGTGGTATCCCGGATACCTGCCGGCGCCGGCGCCGATTCAGGCTCCTGCAGCTCCTCGGCGCGGCGCTCGAGCTGGGTGCGGAGCTCGCTCAGCCGCTGCTGGCTCTGGCCGGTGAGCTCCTGCAGCTGTACCAGCTGGCGCTGGACCTCATAGAGATCGTTGGCGAAGTCGCCGCGCAGCTGCGAAACCGCTGCCCGGGTGGAGCTGAGCGAATCCATCATGGCCTGCTGCAGGCGGATCACCTCCGCCAGCTGGCGCGACCGCTCCTGGTCGCGCCGGTCCTGGACGTCCTTGAGCTGGGTGATCTGGTCCTCGACGTTCCGGACGTCGCTCCTCAGGGCACAGGCCCCGAGCAGCGCGACCGACGCGAGGACCAGGACCCGCGACCTCATTGGGGTGCGACGAGCGAGTCGCCGCCTGCGGTCATCTCGAACTCGTCACGCCGGTTCTGCGCGTACGCGTCCTCGGTTGCCCCCATTGCTATGGGCCGTTCCTCGCCGTAGGAAATCACGTCGATTCGCGAGCCATCCACCCCGCGATTCATGAGGTAGCGCTTGGCGGCGGCGGCTCGGCGGTTGCCCAGCGCCAGGTTGTACTCGTCGGAGCCGCGCTCGTCGGCGTGGCCGC
>DAIMFY010000099.1:0-7317 GCA_036724295.1 Gemmatimonadales bacterium
CGCCGGAGGGCGCCCACGTGGCGTAGGCATACTTGAGCCGCAGGTCGAGCGAGCCGTCCTCCACGCGGTGCAGGTCTGATGTGACCCGCATGCCCACGTGCTGGCCCAGTGCTCCGGTCACGTTCACGTAGGCCCGGGTCACATCGAAATTGTTTCCGTGGGCCGCTGTGTCGCCGAGCTGATAGAGATACTGCGCGTAGATGACGCCGCCCACCTTGATGCGGCTATCGGGCTGCTGGGCCACTGCTGGAGTGGCAACGGCGAGGAGAAGGGCCGAGAATCCACCTGGGGAACAGCGCATGCGCCATGCTCCGTGCGTTCGAGTCGCGCCCGGCCGTGTGTGAGCCGGGACGCAGGAATGAACGCCGTCGAGCGTCACGGGCCGGTGGAGGCAGTGTCACGGAGAAGTAACAAGACGGACCGGCGGATAGGCGGGCAGCGGTCGGCAGTCGTCGGTCAACTGTGTCACAGTGACAGCACGTCTTGCGTCCCGCGCTTCGTCGCCAACGCGGTCCGTCAGTCCGTCCGTTCGCCCATCCGAGTCTCTGGCACCCACATCCCGATCGTGGTTCCGTGCCCCACGTCGCTCTCGGCCCACACCCTGCCGCCGTGGCTTTCGACCAGGTGGCGGACGATGGCGAGGCCGAGGCCGGTGCCACCCGCTGCGCGTGCGCGCGAGGGATCGGCCCGGTAGAATCGCTCGAATATTCTCGGCAGGTGTTCATGGCTGATTCCGCCGCCTGTGTCGCTGACGCGGAGCAGAACGCCACCGGCATCGGGTCGCGCCGACAGCGAGACGCTCCCGCCGCGCGGTGTGTGGCGGAGGGCGTTGTCGAACAGGTTGGTCAGGATCTGGCGAGCGGCTTCAGGGTCCAGCTGCGCAGTGACTCCAGGCTCCATGTCGATCCGCAGCTCCACGCCACTCTCACTGGCGCGGCGACCCAGGCCGGTCCACGCCTCGCGCGCCGCGCCGGCAGGATCGATGGCCACGGGACTCGGCTTCCAGCGTCCGGACTCGACGCGCGACAGGTCGAGCAGGTCGTCAACCAGTCGCTGCATCCGCTGCGCATTCGCCAGGATGACCTCGAGGAACCGCCGCGTCGTCTCCGCGTCGGTGTGGTCGTCGAGCAGCGTCTCGGAGTAGCCGGCGATCGAGGTGAGCGGGGTCTTGAGCTCGTGGGTGACGTTGGCGACGAAGTCGCGGCGCACCGTTTCCAGGCTCCGCAACTCGGTCAGGTCCCTCAGGACGAGTACCGCGCCGCCGTCGGGCAGCATGTGCGCCGAGAGGTCGATGGTGCGGTCATCGAGCCGGATGACACGCGATCCCTCGGCTGATCCATCGAGCGCGGCCTGCACCAGTTCATGGGCCTCGGGCGCGCGGAACAGCTCGCCCAGGGCTGGCATTGTCGTCTCGTCTGGGTACCCGAGGAGCCGGCGCGCAGCGGCATTGGCGGTGGTAATCCTGCCTCGCGCGTCCGCGGCGATCACGCCTTCCGCCATGGCGGCCACCACCGTGGCGGAGTCTGCCTTCTCCCGGCGCAGGTCGGCAAACCGCTGGTCGATCTGGTGGTGCATCTCACGCAGGGCGCGCACCAGCGTGTCAATTTCACGGATGCCGGATCGGGGAAACCGGGGCTCGGTTCCCGCGGCGATGGCACGGGCCGCGGCTGCCAGGCCGGTAAGCGGCCGGGCGACGCCCCGCGCGGCCAGCATGGCCAGACAGAGTCCCACCAGGAGAGCGAGCAGGGCAGCGCCAGCGACCGACCATTGTGTGCGATGGACGATCGCATCAACGCGGCGCAGGTCTTCGGCGACGCGCACCACTCCCGGCCCCCCGCGGATGGCGACATACATGAAGTCACGACCCACCGTGGCGCTGTGGCGCCTCGCGTGGCCCGGCCGGCCGGCCAGCGCCGACTGTACCTCAGCACGACCAGAATGATTTTCGATCGCGTCGAGCGGTCCTTCGGGGAAGTCGCTGTCGGCGAGCACGACGCCAGTGGTGCTGATGAGGGTGATGCGGATGCCGGATTCGAGCGAAAGCCGGCGCACGGCGCCCTGCCATTCGGACTGGCTGGGGGGCAGGGCACGGGCCACCAGCGACGCGCTACGCTCCAGCTGGCTCACCACATCCGCTTCCAGGTCACTGCGGAGGGCGCGCTCGGCGCGCCAGAGCAGGACCGCAAGCGCCGCCACCACCACGACGAAGGTGCCCGTGGCCAGGCGGCGGCTGAAGGTCACCGGCCCGAGTCTCCACGTTCGCCGCTGCGGAAGCGATACCCAAAGCCGCGCACCGTTTCGATCTGCTCTCCCAGCGCCCCCAGCTTGGCGCGCAGGCGCTGCACGTGCATATCGACCGTGCGGGTCTGGATTTCGGGATGGGCGTCCCAGACCGCCTCGAGAAGCTGTGGCCGGGACTGCACCCGGCCGCGCCGCTCCACCAGCGCCAGCAGCAGCCTGTACTCGGTGGCAGTCAGGTCCAGTGCCCGGCCGTCGATGGTCACCTGGTGCGCGGACCGGTCGATCACGATGTTGTCGGCGCTGAGGGTCGAGCCCGCGGCCACCGCCGGCGATGCCAGCCGCCGCAACAGCGCACCGACCCGCAGCACCAGTTCCGCCGGCGAGAACGGCTTGGTGAGATAATCGTCCGCACCGAGCGTGAGCCCCTTGATGCGGTCCGCCTCCTCCTGGCGCGATGTCAGCAGGATGACGCCCACGTCCCGCGTCTCCTCCCGCCGGCGAAGCTCCTGCAGGACGTCGTACCCCGACATCACCGGCAGCATCAGGTCCAGGACCACCACGTCAGGCCGCTCCTCGCGCGCCGCGCGAAGGGCATCGGCGCCGTTCGACGCAGTAGAGACACGATATCCGGCCCGGGCGAGATGATAGGCCACCAGCGCCGTGATGTCGGCTTCATCGTCGACCACGAGGACACGACTGGTCATACGGGCAGGCTCGGTGGTGTGCAGGAATTCGGAGACTGCACCAGGTGAGCTCATCGTCGGCAAAGATATATGCACCCGCCCGAACAGGAGCAAGAGCCACTATATTTTCCGGCCATGCTTGCATCACTCCTGCTGGCGGCGGTGCTGGCCGTACCCGGGCCCACGCCTCCCGACACTGCTCGCCTCGTCATCGTCGCGACCACGGACGTGCACGGCCGCGCCTTCGCGTGGGATTACACCGCTGACAAGGTCTTTCCGGGCGGACTGACGCGGGTGGCCACGGTGGTCGATTCGCTCCGGCATGCGTATCCCGGTCAGGTGCTGCTGGTGGACTCGGGCGACCTGATCCAGGGCGACCCCTTCGCCGCCTACTTCGCCCGGGTTGCGCCCCGTGACACCAACCCGATTATCCGGGCGATGAACCTGGTCGGCTATGACGCCGGGACACTGGGCAATCATGAATTCAACTGGGGACTCGCTACCCTCGCTCGGGCACTCCGGGGCGCCGCGTTTCCGTATGTGAGCGCCAACATCCGCGGCCTGCCGGGCGACACGCTCGCCTACCGCCCATATGTCGTTCTGCAGCGCGAAGGCATCAGGGTCGGCATCACCGGATTCACCACCCCTGGGGTGATGGTGTGGGACCGCAGCAACGTGGCGCATCGGGTACGGCTGGAGCGGATTTCCGCGGCGGCGCGCCGGGTGCTGCCCACGCTCGGCCGCCGGTCAGATTTCGAGATAGTGCTCATTCATAGCGGCATGGACGGCGAGTCGTCGTACGACACGACAGGTGTCGGCATCGAGAATGCCGCGGCGATGCTCGCAAGCCAGCCGTCCCGGCCCGACCTGGTCGTGGTGGGGCATTCGCATCGCGAGATGCGGGATTCCGTGATCAACGGCGTCCACTTCATCCAGCCGAAGAACTGGGCCCAGAGCGTGGTAGTGATGCACGTGGAGCTGGTGCGGAGCGGCGGACGCTGGTCGCCGGTGCACTGGCATGCTGACCTGATCCCGCTGGCAGATGTCCCGCCGTCGCCCCGGCTGGTGAAGGCGCTCCAGGGCGCGCACGATAGCGTGCGCGCGTGGGTCCGCCAGCCGCTGGCCACGGCCACTGCCGCCATGCCGTCTGCCATGGCGCGTGCCCGACCCACGCCGATCATCGAATTCATCCAGTCGGTGCAGAAGGAAGCAACCGGCGCGCAGCTCTCGGCCGCAGCAGCGTTCAACCTGGAAGGCGGCTTCCCCGCCGGCCCGGTCCGCCTGTCGGACGTGGCGAGCGTCTACCCCTACGAGAACACCCTGCGGGCCGTGCGCATCTCGGGCGCACAGCTCAAGGCCTACCTCGAACGGAGCGCCGAGTACTACCAGGTCGATTCCAGCGGCCACGTCGCGCTCAACTCGACCATGCCGGGTTACAACTTCGACATGGTGTCCGGTGCCAGCTACGCCATCGATCTCTCGAAGCCGGTGGGGAGCCGGATTCGCGACCTCGCCGTGAGCGGCAAGCCGGTGATGCCTTCCGATTCATTCACGATGGCAGTCAACAGCTACCGCCAGGAAGGCGGCGGCGGCTATGCCATGCTCAAGGGCGCGCCTGTCGTCTATGACAAGGGCGAGAATATCCGCGACCTTCTGGTGGAGAAGCTCCGTGCCCTCGGCGCCATCGATTCCGCGCGGTACAGCGTGCAGAACTGGCGGATCGAGCCGCCCGCCATGGCGAGCGAAGTGGCTTCCTTACAGCGGCAGCCCGGGGCGAAGAACGAGCGCCGCGAGGCCAGCCACGTGGTGCTCCGCATCCTCACGACCAACGACCTCCATGGAGCTCTCACGACCGAGGCCAGGAGCTGGTCCAAGGGGCGTAAGGTCGGCGGGCTGCCCGTGCTGGAGTCCATGATGGACAGCGCCCGCGCGGAGTGCGATTGCCCGGTGCTTCAGCTGGACGCGGGTGACGAGATGCAGGGCACACTCGAGTCGAACCTCGTCTTCGGCCGCTCGATGGTGGATGCGCTCAATCTGCTGGGGCTCGACGCAGCGGCGGTCGGGAATCACGATTTCGACTGGGGCATCGACACGCTCCGGGCCCGCATGCGGCAGGCGCACTATCCGTGGCTCCTCGCCAACGTGTACGACTCCGCGGTCGGCGGCCGGCCGGCGTGGGCTCGCCCCTGGGCCATGCTCCGCGCTGATACGCTGGACGTGGCGGTCATCGGCTATATCACCGACATCACCAAGAGCATCGTGCGGGCCGACAACGTGAAGGGGCTGGCATTCCCGGGCGGCGCGGCCGCGCTGGCGGGCGTGCTGGACACGGTGCACGCGCAGCATCCCGACCTCGTCGTCATCGTGGCCCA
Organism: Gemmatimonadales bacterium; assembly: GCA_036724295.1. GTDB lineage: Bacteria > Gemmatimonadota > Gemmatimonadetes > Gemmatimonadales > GWC2-71-9 > CAMLHP01. Next base: position 5,297 of record DAIMFY010000099.1, read on the forward strand.
CGCCGGCGCGGTGTGCGACTCGGCCGGTTGTCGGGGCGAGATCATGGACCTGGCGCGCGAGCTTCCGCCCGGGTCGGTGGACGCCATCGTCGCCGGCCACACTCACCAGCTCAACAACACGATGGTCAATGGAATTCCCATCGTCCAGGCGCGAAGCAGTGGCACGGCGCTCGGCGTAATGGACCTGGTCCGGACCGACAGCGGCCTGGCATGGCACACCGAGGTGCGCGACACGTGGGCGGACGAGGTGACAGCTGACAGCGCCGAGTCGGCCTTGGTGGCGCGCTTCAAGGCGCGGACCGACACCCTCGCCTCGCGGGTCGTGGCCGTGCTCGCCGATTCGCTGGTACGGACGAGCCACTATGGGCAATATCCTCTCGGCAACCTGGTCGCCGACGCACAGCGCGTCATGGCGCATGCCGATGTGGCCATCATGAACAATGGCGGTATCCGGGCGGACCTGCCCGCCGGCCCGGTCACCTATCGGATGCTGTTCGAGCTGCAGCCGTTTGGCAACAACCTCGTCGTGGCACGGGTGACCGGGCACGAACTTCGGGAAGCGCTGGAGTATGCCGTGCGCGGGGGCCAGCCCCACGTGCACGTGTCCGGCGCTACCATCACGTTTGACCAGGCGAAGCCCGACGGGCATCGCCTCGTGAAGGTACTGGTCAACGGCAAGCCGCTACGTGATGAACGCACCTACACACTCGCCGTCAACGATTTCATGTCCACCGGCGGCGATGGATTCACGATGTTCAATAACCTGGAATGGCGCCCGAGCAGCATGTCATGCCTGGAAGCGGTCGTGGCGTGGCTGCAGCGACAGCCGGCTCCGGTGATTGCGGATGAGACGGTAAGGATTGTGGCGAGTCGCAAGTCGTAGGTCGTACGTCGTATGACCTGCGACTTGAGACCTGCGACCTATGACTTATGACTTATGACTTACGACTCTCAATGCGCATTTTCATCAACGAAAAGCCGCTCGACGTCACGCCGGGCACCTCGGTTCGCGGCGCGGTCGAAGCGTTTGATCCGGAACTCGCTTCCGACCTCGGTGGGCGCGCGCAGGCGACGGACGGGCGGGGCATCGCCCTGTCACCGACCGACGTGGTGAACGCGGGGTCCATCATTCGCGTGGTGCGCTCCGCGCGCCAGGCAGGCGATGCTGACTCCTGAGGCGCTGCGCCGGCTGCCCAAGGCCGAGCTGCACGTCCACCTCGACGGCTCGCTCCGCCCGGCGACCATGCTGGAGCTGGGGCAGGCGGCCGGCGTGCGGATGCCGGCAGACGATCCGGCCCGGCTGCGCTCGCACATGCGCGTGGATGATGCACGGAACCTCGAGGACTACCTGGCCCGCTTCGATCTCACGATCGCGCTGCTGCAGACGCCCGAGGCGATCGAACGGGTCGCCTATGAAATGTGCGAGGACGCAGCCCGGGATGGCATCTGGTATCTCGAGGTCCGCTACTGCCCGATGCTGAGCTGCCAGCGGGGGCTTACGCTCGACGACGTGATCACCGCCGAGTGGCAGGGGCTGCAGCGCGGCGAGCGTGACTTCGGCATCACGGCGCGCATCATCTGCTGTTCGCTGCGTCACTACGACCCGGTGCTGTCGCTGGAGATCGCGCGACACGCGGTGAGTGCCCGGCACCTGGGCGTCGTCGGCTTCGACCTGGCGGGCGGAGAGGCGGGACGCCTGCCCGGCCGTCACGCCGCCGCCTTTGATGCCGCCGCCGAAGGCGGCCTCGGCATTACCGTTCATGCCGGCGAGGCCGCTGGCGCGGAGTCGATCTCCGAGGCAATCTTCCGTTGCCACGCGAACCGGATCGGGCACGGCACCCGGCTCTGGGAAAACCCGGTGCTGCAGGACTACGTGCGCGACCGGCGTATCTGCGTTGAAGCCAACATCACGAGCAACATCCAGACGCGCGCCGTGCCGGACGCGGCCTCCCACCCGGTGCGCCGTTATGTGCGTGAAGGCCTCAACGTCACTCTCGGCACCGACAACTGGCTGATGAGCG
>DAIMFY010000100.1:0-7312 GCA_036724295.1 Gemmatimonadales bacterium
AGCTGCGGCCCATCTTCAAGAAGGACCAGGTGTCGATGTTCGAGATGACCAAGCTCGTGAGCAGGCACCTGAGCTGAGTCGGAGCCACACGCGTGCTGAAAGGGCGTCCCCGCTGGGACGCCCTTTGCGTTGGCACCGCACCGCCGCTCCGCAGCGACCCCGCCACTCCGTTATCTTCTGCCCCATGGCTGGCGAATACATCTTCACGATGCGCGACCTCCGGAAGGTCGTGCCCCCGTCGCGGGAGATCCTCAAGGGGATTCATCTCGCCTTCTATCCCGGCGCCAAGATCGGCGTGCTCGGCTCCAATGGCGCGGGCAAGTCCACCCTGCTCCGCATCATGGCCGGCGTGGATCACGACTACCAGGGCGACGCGCGTCCGCTCGCGGGCACGCGCATCGGCTACCTGCCGCAGGAACCGGTGCTCGATGCCGCGCGTGACGTGCGCGGCAACGTGGAAGAAGGGCTCGCCGAGGTACGCGGGCTGCTCGACGAGTTCAACGCCATTGCCGCCCGGTTCGCCGAGCCGATGGACGACGACGAGATGCAGCGGCTGCTGGATCGGCAGGCGCGGGTGCAGGACCGGATCGACGCGGTCGGCGCCTGGGAGATTGACCACAAGGTCGACATGGCGATGGACGCCCTGCGGCTTCCGCCAGGCGATGCCGACGTGACGAATCTCTCCGGTGGCGAGCGCCGCCGGGTGGCACTCTGCCGGATTCTGCTGGAAGAGCCCGACCTCCTGCTGCTCGATGAGCCCACCAACCACCTGGACGCCGAGTCCGTGGCGTGGCTCGAGAAGCACCTGGAGCGGTTTCCCGGCACTGTCGTCGCCATCACCCACGACCGCTACTTCCTCGACAACGTCGCGAAGTGGATTCTCGAATTGCATCGCGGTGAGGGGATTCCCTGGGAAGGGAATTATTCGAGCTGGCTGGAACAGAAGGAGAAGCGCCTCGCCACTGAAGAACGGCAGGCCTCCGCCCGGCAGAAGACGCTGGAGCGCGAGCTCGAGTGGATCCGCATGGCGCCCAAGGCGCGGCATGCCAAGGGCAAGGCGCGCATCGCCCGCTATGAGGAGCTTCGAGAGGAGGCGCAACGCCAGAACGATGGGAGCGCCGAGATCCAGATCCCGGTGCCGGAGCGGCTGGGCGACGAAGTGGTCATCGCCAAGGATGTCTCCAAGGGTTACGGCGAGCGGCTGCTGTTCGACAACCTCAATTTCGCCCTGCCGCGCGGCGGCATCGTCGGCGTGATTGGGCCGAACGGCGCGGGCAAGACCACGCTCTTCCGCATGATCGTGGGCCAGGAAACGCCCGACGCCGGCGAGCTTGTGGTGGGCCGCACGGTGAAGCTCGCCTATGTGGACCAGAGCCGCGAGTCGCTGCACGGCGACCACACCGTGTACGAAGAAATTTCCGGGGGGCAGGACGAGCTCGACTTTGGCGGCAAGCGGGTGAACGCGAGGGCCTACTGCGCCGGCTTCAACTTCCGCGGCCCCGACCAGCAGAAACTGGTCAAGGATCTCTCCGGTGGCGAGCGCAACCGGGTACATCTTGCCAAGCTGCTCAAGAGCGGCGGGAATGTGCTGCTCCTCGACGAGCCCACCAACGATCTCGACGTGGACACCCTCCGCGCGCTGGAAGACGCGCTCACCGCGTTCCCCGGTTGCGCCGTGGTGATCAGCCACGATCGCTGGTTCCTCGACCGCATCGCCACCCACATCCTGGCCTTCGAGGGCGATTCCGAAGTCGTCTGGTTCGAGGGGAATTACCAGGAGTACGCCGCCGACCTCCGGCGCCGGAAGGGTGCGGGCGCGGACCAGCCGCACCGGATTCGCTACAAGAAATTGGTTCACTGATGGTCGCAAGTCGTCAGTCGTCTGTCGTCAGCCACCCGTCGTCATCGCGAGGAGGCGTAGCCGACGAAGCTTCGCCCTCGCAATGACGCATCATGGACGACAGACGACTGACGACCGATGACCTCGCAACCAACCCAGCCCGAACCCATGCCCTCATTTCCCAACCTCCCTCCCCGTCTCTCCGGGCTCGCCGACCTGGCCATGAACCTGGCCTGGAGCTGGAGCCGCGAGGCCCGGCAGCTGTTCGGGGACCTCAACGAGTCGCTCTGGCACCAGCTGCGCCACAACCCCCTCGAGCTGCTGCGGCAGGTCGACCCCGCGGTGCTGCGCGCCCGCGCGGCCGACACCGACTATCTCGCGCGCTACGACGCGGTGATGGACCGCTTCGAGCGCAAGCTGGCCAACGGCGACGGCTGGTACCAGGAACAGTTCCCCGAAGGCCCGCACGGGCCGGTGGCGTACTTCTGCGCCGAATTCGGCCTGCACAACTCGGTCCCCATCTATTCGGGCGGCCTTGGCGTGCTCGCCGGCGATCATTGCAAGGCTGCCTCCGATCTCAGCGTGCCCCTCATCGGCATCGGGCTCTTTTATCGCCGCGGCTACTTCGACCAGCAGCTGCGGCTCGATGGCTGGCAGGAGAGCAGCGACGTCAATTTCGACGTCGAGAGCACGCCGCTGGTTCCGCTCAGGGATGCCGACGGTGCGCCGTGGCTCACCACCGTCGAGGCGCTGGGCCGGGTGGTCCACGTGGGTGCCTGGCAGATCATGGTAGGCCGGGTGCCGGTGTACCTGCTCGACACCGACTACGAAGCCAATCATCCCGATGATCGCGCGCTGGTGAGCAAGCTCTATGGCGGCGGGCCCACCGAGCGGCTGCGCCAGGAATGGGTCCTCGGCGTTGCTGGCGTGCGCGTGCTGCGCGCCCTGGGCATCGAACCACGCGCCTGGCACGCCAACGAGGGCCATGCCGCCTTCATGATGGTCGAACGTGTGCGCGAACAGCTGGAGCAAGGCACCGCGTTCGAGGATGCGGTAGACGCCGTGCGCCGGGGCAGCATCTTCACCACCCACACCCCTGTGCCCGCCGGCCACGACTTCTTTTCGTTCGACGAGGTGAACGCCTGCGCCGGCCGTCTCTGGGACGGGCTCCCGGTGCCACGCGACGCCCTGCTTCGCCTGGGCGAACGGCCGGGCGAGCCCGGCATCTTTCACATGACCGTTGCCGCCATCCGGCTCTCGGCCCACGTGAATGGAGTCGCCCGGACTCACGGCCGGCTCTCCCGGCAGATCTGGAATGATCTGTGGCCCGGGCGCAGCGCGGACCAGGTCCCCATCGGGCACATCACCAACGGCGTGCACCTGCCCACCTGGATGGCGCCCCAGGTGATGAAGCTGCTGGATGAGATCCTGGGACCCGGCTGGCACCGGAGCTCGAACCACCCGCGGATCTGGAGCCAGGTGCTGCAGGTCGATCCGGCGCGGCTCTGGGCCACCCACATGGAACTCAAGGAGACGCTCTTCCGGCTCATCCGGGAGGATGCCCGCTGGCGATTCAAGGATCGCTGGCGCGAAGCGGCCCATGTGGTGGGCGCCGGCACGCTGCTGGAGCCCGAAGCGCTCACCATCGGCTTCGCGCGCCGCTTCGCGACCTACAAGCGGGCCGACCTGCTCTTTCATGATGTCGAGCGGCTGCGCCGGCTCGTGACCACCAGCGACCGCCCAATGCAGATCGTCTTTGCGGGCAAGGCCCATCCGGCCGATGAGCCCGGGAAGGCGGTGCTCCAGAAGGTGTACCAGTTCACGCGCGATCCCGCCTTCGAGGGCCGGGTGGCGTTCCTCGAGGACTACGACATGCACCTCGCACACCTGCTGGTGCAGGGCGTTGACCTCTGGGTGAACTTGCCGCGGGTGCCACTGGAAGCGTCGGGCACGTCGGGAATGAAGGCGGGACTCAACGGCGTACCCCAGATCGGCACGCTCGATGGCTGGTGGCACGAGGGATATGACGGCCGGGCCGGCTGGGCCGTGCCGGCCGCGCCAGCTGGTGGCGACAGCGCCGCGGTTGATGCCCAGGACGCGGAAGCACTCTACCGGCTGCTGGAGGAACAGGTGGTGCCGCTCTTCTATTCACGTGACGGGTCGGGCATGCCAGCGGCATGGGTCGAGCGCATGCGATACGCCATCTGCCTCACCGGATCGCGGTTCACGGCGCGACGGATGGTACAGGATTACACTTGCTCCTACTACGTTCCAGCAATGAAGGGTGATTTCGCAGGCAACGACCCACCGACGGTGTAGGCATGCCGTCACCGGACACCAGACTGCAGCGGTCGGATTCTCCACTGCTGTCCCCGGACCACCGGCCCGTGTCCGTCGTGCACCTGACCGCCGAGTACACCCCCTATGCCCGCACCGGCGGGCTGGGCGAAGCCGTGCGCGGACTCGCGGAGATCCAGCACGCGGCGGGCGTGGACGTGGTGGTGATCCTCCCTCTCTATCGCACCGTACGGGACGAGGCGCCCGACCTGCATCCGATTGGTTCGCCCTTCGGCGTCACCCTGGGCGACAGGACCGAGGAGGCCAGGCTGTTCCGGCCCTCGGACCGGAAGAGTGGACCGCGGATCGTATTCATCGAACACCGGGAGTTCTTCAATCGCCCGGGCATTTACGGCGAGCACAGCCAGGACTACCCCGATAACGCCCTGCGGTTCGCCTTCTTCGCGCGGGCTGCCGTGGCCGCCCTCTCGCGGATCGCCCGTCCGCCGCAGCTGCTGCACGTGCATGACTGGCACACGGCGCTCGCGCCCGTCTACCTCCGTGGCGTGCCGGGCGTGGAGGTGCCAACCGAGCGGGCGGCGGTGGTGCTGTCGGTACACAACCCCGGCTATCAGGGCCACTTCCCGGCCGAGATCCTGCCCACGCTTGGCCTGCCATGGTCGCTCTTCAACGTCGACGGGCTCGAATGGTACGGCCAGGCAAACGTGCTGAAGGGCGGGCTCGTCTTTGCCGACCGGGTCGTGACGGTGAGCCCCACGCAGGCGCGGGAACTGCGCACACCGGGTGGCGGCTTTGGCCTCCACGGTGTCTTTTCGTGGCTCGGGGGCCGGCTGAGCGGCATCCTCAACGGCATCGACCAGCGAGTCTGGTCACCCGATCGTGATACCCAGATCACCCGGCCCTATGATGCCCACGACCTCGAGGGCAAGCGCCGCTGCAAGGCCGCGCTGCAGCGCACCTTCGGACTGGCCCAGCGACGGCGGGTGCCGCTCTTCGGCATGACCGGCCGCATGGTGACCCAGAAGGGGCTCGACCTCATCCTCGAGGCCGGGAATCTTTTCGACACCGATGCCCAGTTTGTCTTCCTGGGCGGAGGCGAGCGGGTGTACGAAACCGCCCTGGTGGATCTGGCCACCCGGAATCCGGGGCGCGTCGGAGTGCAGCTCGACTTCACCGACCGGCTGGAGCATCGGCTCATGGCCGGCGCCGATCTCTTCCTCATGCCGTCGCTCTACGAGCCGTGCGGACTCACCCAGATGCGGGCGCAGCGATACGGTGCGCTCCCGGTGGCACGCCGCGTCGGCGGCCTCGCCGACACCATCACCGACGAACAGACGGGATTTCTCTTTGATCACTACACCAGCGAAGCGTTCGAGTCAGCCGCATTCCGTGCGCTGGCACGCTTTGCCGACCCGGTGCGGTGGGCGCGGATGATGCGACACGCCATGGCGCGTGATTTCAGCTGGGAGCAGTCGGCCGGCGAGTACCTGGCCGTCTATCGCAAGGCCCTGGGAGACGCGACCTGATGCCGATGGATTTCGTGCTGGCGTTGCACAGCCACCTGCCCTGGGTCCTCAACCACGGCCGCTGGCCCCACGGCTCCGACTGGCTGACCGAGGCTGCACTCGAGACCTACCTGCCGCTGCTCGAGCGGCTGCGCGCCCTGCAGGCGGAAGACGTGGACGCACCCATCACCATCGGCTTCACGCCGGTGCTCGCCAACCAGCTGGTGTCGCCCACCTTTCAGGCCGAGATGGAGGTGTATCTCGAGCAGCGGCTGCTGGCGACGGCGGATGCGCAGGCAGGTCCCCACGCGCCCGCACCGCACCTGAGGCCGGTGGTCGAGTTCTGGCGCCATCGCTTCGAGCAGATGCAGACCCTCTGGCGCGCGATCGATGGCGACATTGTCGGCGCGTTCCGCGCGCTGGAGCGGTCGGGCCGGATCGAGATCATGGGCTCCGCCGCCACCCACGGATTCCTGCCCCTGCTCGCCCGCGATGAAAGCATCCGGCTGCAGCTTGGCGCCGGCATGCGCGAGCACGAACGGCTCTTCGGCCGCGCGCCTCGCGGCTGCTGGCTGCCGGAGTGCGCCTACCGGCCGCGCGGCCCGTGGGCGCCGTGGCCGGGCGGCCCGCGCGCCGCGCTCAGGCGTGGGATCGACGAGCATGTCGCCGACGCCGGCTTCCGCTACTTCTTCGTGGACTCGCACCTCGTCACCGGCGATGAGCCGCTGGACATTTCGAGCGATGGCTGGATCGAGGAAGCACCAGGAACGGAATCCCTGGCGGGCGATACGCCGTCGCGCTCGCCCTACCGCGCCTACGGTGTGCTGTCGGCAGGCCGCGCCCGCGTCAGCGTCTTCGTGCGCGATCCACGCGCCAGCCGGCAGGTGTGGAGCCGCCATGGCGGCTACCCGGGTGACAGCGCATACCTCGAATTCCACAAGCAGCGCTGGCCGGGCGGCCTCCGGCTCTGGCGCGTGAGCGCGCCCGGCACTGACCTGGGCCAGAAGGATTCCTACGACTCGGGTGCCGCCCAGCAACGAGCGGCGGAGCACGCAGACCACTTCGCCTGGCTCCTCGGCGATATCGCAGGTGAGCTGGGCCGCCGGCAGCATCCAGTGCTTGCGGTGCCATTTGACACCGAGCTCTTCGGCCACTGGTGGTTTGAGGGTCCCGAATTCCTGGCCGATGCCTATCGGGCGCTCCAGGGCAAGCAGCGGGTCGCGCCGTCGACTGCGGAACAGCACCTCGAGCGGCACCCGCCGAGGGCCGGTATTCGCCTGCCCGAGGGATCCTGGGGCGCGCACGGCGATTTCAGCATGTGGATCAGCGACCAGGTGGCGTGGACCTGGCAGCGGCTCTGGCCGCTCGAGGAGGACTTCTGGAACGCTGCTCCCGCGGCACTCGCCGACCCGTCATGGCATCCAGTGCTGGAGCAGGCCGCGCGCGAGCTGCTGCTGGCGCAGGCCTCCGACTGGCAGTTCATCATCTCGACCGGCATGGTGGCCGACTACGGCGAGCGCCGCTTCCGGGGGCATTGTGATACAGCCGAGCAGCTGGTGGCCGCGCTGGCCGCCCTGCGACCCGGGGAGCGCGACGCCGCGCTGCAACAGGCAGAAGAAGCCCGGCGCCGCGACGACTGCTTCCCCTCCCTGCTGCCCGCGATCCGCGC
>DAIMFY010000101.1:0-7286 GCA_036724295.1 Gemmatimonadales bacterium
GTCCGATGCTCTTCTCCATCATTCACGACATGACGGCGCGCGTTGCCGCCGAGCGCGCGCTCGAGGCCAGCGAGGAGCGCTACCGCACCCTGCTGGGTGAGGCGCCGGATGGCTTCTTCGTCGCGCGCGAGGATGGGGCTGTCGTGGACGTGAATCCGGCCGCCTGCGCCATGTTGGGCTATGGCCGCGCCGAGCTGCTCAGCATGCGGATGGAATCGCTGGTCGACCCTGGCGACCTGGAGCGTCACGCCGGCCACTGGCCCAACATGCAGGACGACCGCCATGTGATCGAGGAACGGGTGCTGCGGCGCAAGGATGGGACGCTCATTCCGGTCGAGGTCTCCGCTCGACGGCGTGACGATGGCCTGCTGCAGACCCTCGCGCGCGACATCAGCACTCGCCGGATGCTGGAGGAGCAGTTACGGCAGGCGCAGAAAATGGAAGCGGTGGGTCAGCTCACCGGTGGCATTGCCCACGACCTCAACAACGTACTCGGCGTGGTGATCGCCAACGCCGACCTGATCCGCCACGCGCTCAAGCCGGGCCAGGATGAAGCGCGGAGCGACGTGGACGAGATCCGGCGGGCTGCCCATCGTGGCGCGGACATGATCCGGAAGCTGCTGGGCTTCAGCCGGCAATCATCGCTCGAGATCGCACCCCTCGACCTCGGCGCCAGCGTTGCCGACATCATCAGCTCGCTCCGCCGGCTGCTGCCGAGCGACATCGCGGTGGAACTGAAAGGCGCCGATCCGGGCCTCACCGTGCGCGCCGACCGGGGCGCCCTGGAACAGATCCTGGTGAATCTTGCCACCAACGCACGGGATGCCATGCCCGAGGGCGGACGGCTTGGCATCATGATCTCCCGCGAGCTGCGCGCGGCCGATGGCGAGTTGGCCTGCCTCACGGTGTCCGATACCGGGCATGGGATGAGTGGCGACGTGAGGAACCACGTGTTCGAACCCTTCTTTACCACCAAGCCGCCGGAGCGTGGCTCCGGCCTGGGCATGGCGATGGTATATGGGCTGGTGCGACAGATGTCAGGCTCGATCCAGCTCGACAGCACGCCGGGGAAGGGCACCACGATCCAGCTGGCATTTCCCGCACTGCCAGCCGCCGCCCCGGCCGCTGATGCGCGCTCCAGTGCCGAAGCACTCCCGCGCGGGGACGAGCTTATCCTGGTCGTCGAAGATGAGGTCTCGCTGCGCGCCGCGACCGCACGAATCCTCCGCCGGCTGGGCTACACCGTCCTCACGGCGGGCGACGGTGATGAAGCACTCGACATTTTCCGTCTCCAGCACAGGCACATCAGGCTGGTCATCTCTGATATCGTCATGCCGCGGCGGAGCGGGCTGGCGCTGTACGACGCACTGCGGGCCGGCGGGTCCAAGGTGCCGTTTCTGCTGTCGAGCGGCTACGCGGGCCGGATGAGTTCTCGCACCGAGGATCCTGATGCGCCGCCGCTGCTCAAGAAGCCCTGGCTCACCGAAGAACTCGCGACCAAGGTGCGCGAGATGCTGGACCAGGCCGGCGAAACGGAATGCACCGGGATTCAGCCCGTCGCGCCGTAGGTGCGGCCTTTCCATTCGATCCGGCGGCCGCCGCGCCAGGTGGATCGCAGCACGATAAACAGCGCGATCACCGAGCCCACCGGGTACAGCACGCCGTACCAGGCAGGAATGCGCATGCTGGCGGCAATCACTCCCCAGAAGAGAACACAGAGCGCCGAGGCCAGCAGTGCCGGCGCCAGCAGCGCCCATCCGTGCGATGCTGTCAGCGCGACAAGCGCCACCGGCGGTACCAGCCAGAATCCTATCGCGGCCACCAGCGCCAATGGCACGAGCGCACGCCTCACCGGTTCATCGGGGAATGACTGCCGCCCGCCGACAAAGATGTTCTTCGACCAACCCTCGATCATGTGACCGAGACCATGGTACATGCGCGTCTCCATCAGCGAGAGCGCGAAGCCGAACCACACCCGCCGGCCGGACGCCTGCACCGCCTGGGCCAGCTCCAGGTCCTCGGCCACCGCATGCCGCACGGCTTCGTGGGTGCCGATGGATTCATAGTTCTGCCGTCGCATGAAGATGAACTGCCCGTTGGCAATCACGTCGCGGGCACGGGCGGCCTGGTTGACTGCATCGGGATGAAAACGGAATCCGAGCAGGGTCCAGAACTGCGGCATCACCGTCCGTTCCCAGAAGGTGACGCAGCGCTGGTGCGGCATCACTGTCACCAGCTCGCCGCGTCCGGCGAGCAGCGCCGCGACCGCATGAGGCAGTAGCATCGGTTCATGGCGGGTGTCGGCATCGGTGAAGAGGAGGAGATCCCCTCTCGCGCCGCGATAGCCCTGCACGCAGGCCCATGGCTTGCCGTACCAGCCCGGTGGGAGGGGGGCGCCATCGAGGAGTCGCAGGTCGCGAGTCTCGGGTCGCGAGACTCGTGACCCGAGACCCGAGACCACAGCCGCCGTATCATCCTCCGACCGATCATCAACCACAATCACTTCCAGATTGCGATACGCTGAGGCGAGGAGCGACTGGATGACCGTCGCAATGGTGCGGGATTCGTTACGGGCGGGGATGATGACGCTGACCAGCGGGCCGTCAAGGACTGGCGGGATGTCCTCCAGCCGGGGTCGCACCCGGAGGACCCGCGCGAGCAGCACCCACGCGACCGCCCAGGGCAGGGCGCATAGCAGGGCCAGGCTCACGCGGACTGTAGCTCAGCGCGTGCCGCTGATGGACGCCAGTTCGCCCTCGAGTGAACTGAGCCAGCGCTCCCAGTCTTCGGGTTCGCCTGCCCCATTGTGTTCCGGAACCCCATTCCGTCCCAGCATGGTGGCAACCAGGGCATCCGTATAGCCGACCACGGCCGACGCGATGCCGTGATCCAGCACCCGGTTGAGCCGGAGCAGGATGGCCATGCCCTGGCGGGCACGCATGGCGGCAACGACGGGAGCGAGCCGGCGGGTGAGAAGGTCGCGCAGGTGGAGCAGCTCCTCTACCACTTCACCAGCGGCTAGCCCGCGGGTCGAGGCATTGCGCCCATATTGTTCACAGGCGCGGCGCCACATGGGCCGTGCCTCACGGCGCAGAGGTCCGATCATCTGCGCCAGGATATCTACCAGAAGCCGCAACTCCCGTTCGACCATGGAACGCGGTATCGTGGGAGCGGCGGTGATACGATCGCCGAGCCGGCCCGCCCATTCTGCGACGAGGTCGTCGCGGGAATCCATGATCAGCCGGCCAGCAGCGAGCAACGCAGGTGGCGACGCGCGCACAGCCGCACTCCTTCAGGCTGGTTTGAACTGAAAAACCTTCGGAAATTATAAGGAAAGAGCCATGGGGTCAAAGACCACGATCCGGCCTCCACGACTCTCTCGCGGCGCGCGCGTAGCGCTGGTGGCACCCGCCGGCCCGCTGCTCGAACTCGATGACCAGCGGCGCGCCGCCGAGCTCTGTCGCGCCCTCGGCTGGGAGCCGGTGCTGGCGCCCAACGCGGGCGCGCAGCACGGATATCTCGCCGGCACCGACGCCCAGCGCCTCGGCGACCTCAACGCCGCGCTGAATGACGAGAGCATCGGCGCCGTCTGGTGCATCCGTGGCGGCTACGGCCTCACCCGCATTCTTCCCGGAGTGAATTACGCGGCGGCACGCCGGCATCCCAAGGTTGTGCTGGGCTTCAGTGACGTGACCGCGCTATTGCTCGCCCTTCACCAGCAGACCGGCCTCGTCACGTTTCATGGGCCGGTCGCCCGGCATGACATGACGACCTTCACCCGCGAGTGCCTGGAGCCGGTGGTCACCGGCACGGCGCCGGCCGGAGCGCTGCCCATTCCTTCGCCTCCAGCCGGCGTGCTGGTGCCACTGCAGCACCGCGTTATCTCGATCTCCGGTGGACAGGCGTCAGGCCCGCTGATCGGCGGCAACCTCTCGCTGGTGCAATGTCTGCTCGGGACGCCCTATCTCCCAGATCTCGACGGCGCCATTCTTTTCCTGGAAGACGTGGGCGAGGAGCTGTACCGGGTCGACCGGATGCTGTCGCACCTGCGGCTGGCCGGCCAGCTCGAGCGGCTCGCCGGCGTGGCGCTCGGCCGATTCACCGAGATGAGCCGCCGGGGCAGTGACGGCGCCACCGGTCTCGACCGAGTGCTCAGCGATTATTTCACGCCACTCGGTATTCCGGTCGTGCTGGGGCTGCCGTTCGGCCACGTGGCAGACCAGTGGACCCTGCCCATCGGAACCCGCGCCCGACTGGATGGTGACGCAGGGACGCTAGAGGTGCTGGAGGGAGCAGTGAGTTAGGTGAGAGGGGCCAGGGACCAGGAGCAAGAGGTTAGGACTAGAAGGCGGACGCCTGCCTCTCGACCCTGATCCCTAACCCCTAACCCCTAACCCCTAACCCCTAACCCCTAATCCCTGGCGCCTAGGCCCTGTCTCTCGATCCACCGCGCCAGCATCGGCAGCGGCGCGAGCGGTCGCGGATGATAACGGATGGGAAGTCCCGTAAGGTCGTGCGGGATCTTCACCTTCGTGATCGTTCCCGACGAAATCATCACCGGCATCACCACCACGCTGTCGGCGGCACGCCGTGAGAGCACCATGACCGTGTCCCGCATGGCCGCAACCGCCGCCGCGCGGACGTCGGCCGGCGCGTCGTCCCTCAGGAGCATCACGCGCGCATCGGCCCGCGCGCTCGCGGCGAGCGCTTGGCCGGCGGCGCCCAGGTTGGCAAGCCAGTGCGCAGCATCGATGGAATCATTCGGACCGTGCGCCACCAGAAGGATCGGGCGTTTCCGGTCGGCCTCATTCAGTTCATGCCAGCGCGCTTCCAGCGCGGCCCGCAGTTCTGGTGCGGCGTCCAGTGCGCCGGTTACCGTGACGGGGACCGGCACCTCTTCGTGCGTCCCATGTTCATGCCCCATCAGCGCCGCCGGCAGCGAGTCGCGGACGCCGGCGTAAAACTCGATCTGACGCACATGGCCGCCGTAGGTGGACACCATGAGCGGCACGACGACCAGGCGGCGCGCCCCCTTCGCTATCAGTGAGTCCACGCCGGTGTTCCATCCCTGTGTCGCCGCGTCGCTGCCCATCAGGAACGCCGTTGCCACCGGTCCGTTCCAGTGCACTTGCGCCACCGTCTCGCGCACTCGCGCGTTCCAGCCACTGTCGGCGCCGTGCGCCACGACCAGCAGACCGGTCTGGGCCTGCAGCAGACCCGGCAGAAAGAAAAAAAGAGCGATCAGGGGTCTCACCAGCCACCTCGCCAGTGGAGGGCGGTGAACCAGCGGCGCCCGAGATTGGTAATGGAGCCCGCAGGGCGGGCATCGGTCACGTTGTCGACGCCGACACAAGGGTGAAGCGGCGCTGGATGCCGCGACGGGCACCCGTTCACTGGTGACCACGAAGTCTTCGAGAGCCACCGGTTTCGAGTCATTCGCGACGGGTTGTTGGGCCTGAAGCTGGAACAGGGGAAGGGTGAGGAGCAGGGCAACCATTGAATCCGTAAGAGATCAGGCATGGAATGCTGGTGGAGGTCAAGTTAGCTGAGACCGCTTCTCATGTAATTGGCGACTTAAACTATCGGGTTTTGGGGGCCACAACAAGCGTTAGACTACGCAAGAGCTGAGCGCCGCGTCCCGCGTCCCGCGTCCCGAGTCCCGCGTCCCGAGTCCCGAGTCCCGAGTCCCGAGTCCATCATGGCCACCCCCACCTTCACCCATCACACCCTGCCTGGCACCCTCGGCGAGCTGTTCGTGGACGTGCGCGCCGGTGGCCGGCAGGCGCCGCGGCCGGCGGTTGTGCTGGTGCACGGGTTCAAGGGATTCAAGGACTGGGGCTTCTGGCCGCCGTTTGCCGAGCGCCTCGCGCGCGCAGGCTTCACCGCAGTGAGCTTCAACCTGAGCGGCAGCGGCGTGGACGCCGAAGGCAACGCCACCCTGGCCGAGCGCTTTGCCCACAACACCTTCTCGGCGGATCTCGCCGACATCGCCGCAGTCGTGGACGCGCTCGCCGCGGGCGCGCTGGGCGTGCCGCCACCCGCGTCGCTCGGGCTCGTGGGCCATTCTCGCGGTGGCGGCATGAGCATCCTGCACTCCGCGCGCGACCGCCGCGTGAACGCGCTCGTGACCTGGGCTGCGACCGCCAGTACCAATCGCTGGGGCCCGGAAACACGGAAGCGCTGGCGCGCGACAGGCCACCTCGATGTGACCAATGCGCGCACAGGCCAGGTCCTGCCCATGTACACCGACCTCCTGGACGACGTGGAACGACACGGCGAGGCGCTCGACATCGTGCGTGCCGCGCGTGCCGTGGCTGTTCCCTGGCTCATCATTCACGGCCGACAGGACGAGACCGTCGCGTTCGACAACGCCGAGTCGCTGGTGCAGGCGAGCGCCCGAGCGACCACCACGCTGCTCCCCATGGAAAACACCGGCCACACCTTCGGGGCCGCCCATCCGTGGCGACCAGCGGCGAGCGCGGAGGCGGTGTTTGACAGGACGGTCGGATTTCTGTCGAGGGAGCTGTGAGTCGAGGGCTGAGGGCTGAGGGCTGAAGGCGGTATCTTCATTCAGCTTTCAGCTCAGGAATCCGGTCATCCCCTCCTTCCAGTCCCTCCTCGCCCGACTTGCACAGCGCCCGCGTCTCGAGTCTCGCGACCCGCGCCCTGTCGCTGCTGTCGCGGTCATCCTCCTTCCCGATCCGCTCTCGGTACTCCTGATCCGCCGCTCCGAGCGCCCGGGTGATCCATGGTCCGGTCACGTTGCGGTGCCTGGTGGACGCGAGGAGCCGGAAGACGCCGACCTGGTCGCGACTGCGATCCGGGAAACCGCGGAAGAGGTCGGCATTCTGCTGGACCGATCCCAGCTGCTCGGCGCCCTGGATGACGTGGCGCCACGCTCGGTGGTGAAGCCGCCATTCATGGTCCGGCCATATGTCTTTGGCCTCAGCTCCGAGCCCGAACTGCAGTTGAGCGGCGAGGTGGCCAGCGCCCACTGGGAGCCCATCGAGACGCTCATGCGCGCCGACGCGCGAGGTGAGCTCGCCTACACCATCGCCGGCGTTACTCGGCACTTTCCGTCCTATGAGACCACCGCCGGCACGCTGTGGGGGATGACGGAGCGGGTACTGTCGGAGCTGGTTGGACGGCTGGACAGCTAGACAGTCAGTCAGCTAGCGCTCACCCTCGAGTTCCAGCCGACCAGCCGACCAGCCGCCCAGCCGCCTCACGTGGCCCCTTTCTTGCCTGTCACATCTTGACTTTTCCCCCGGCTATTATCGATTTTA